>JAHJUC010000793.1 GCA_018829385.1 Alphaproteobacteria bacterium | reverse complement strand
TTACGGTCGCATCCGGCTTGCCCGAGACACCATCCCGATTGATGGAGATGCAGCGTTGAGCGCACTGTTTCAGCCACTCGAGGTCGGCGGCGTTTCGCTCGCCAACCGCATCGTCGTGTCGCCGATGTGCCAGTACAGCGCAGTCGATGGGCTGGCGCAGCCCTGGCATCTGATCCATGTCGGCGGGCTGATGCTCTCGGGCGCAGGCCTCGTCATCATGGAAGCCACCGCCACCGAGGCGGCGGGACGCATCACCCACGGCTGCCTCGGCCTCTACACCGATGCGCACGAGGCGGCGCTGGCGACCTTGGTGGCGGAGACCAGGAAACTGTCGGATGCCGCAATCGGCATCCAGCTCAGCCATGCCGGCCGCCGCGCCTCCTGCCGTTCGATCCGCGATCGCAACAAGGGCGAATCGCTGCCGCCGGAGGAGGGGGCCTGGCAGACCTTCGGCCCCTCCGGCTTCGGCTATGACGAGACCTGGCACACGCCAAAGGAAATGGACGCTGACGACATCGCCCGCGTAACACATTCCTTTGCCGATGCTGCCGGGCGCGCCGATCTCGCCGGCTTCGATGTTGTCGAAATCCACGCCGCCCACGGCTATCTGCTGCACCAGTTCCTGTCGCCGGTGACCAACCATCGCACCGACGCCTATGGCGGCTCGACGGAAAACCGGATGCGGTTTCCGCTCGAGGTGGTGCGTGCGGTCAGGGCGGTCTGGCCGAAGCACAAGGCGCTCGGCGTCCGGGTCAATTCCACCGACTGGCATCCGCAAGGCCAGTGCATCGCCGATGCGCTGACATTCGCGCAGCAACTCGAGGCTTCGGGCGTCGACTATGTGGTCATGTCGGCGGGCAATCTGGCGCCGGGTTCGAAGATCCCGCCGGCGACGCCCGGTCACCAGGTGAACTTTGCGACCCTGATCAAGCGGCGCACCGGCCTGGTCACCATGGCCGTCGGGCTGATCGCCACGCCGGAGCTCGCCGAGGAGATAATCCGCGAGAACAAGGCAGACCTGGTGGCGATCGGCCGCGCGATGCTCGACAATCCCCGCTGGGGTCTGCATGCAGCCGCCCGGCTTGGCGTCGATGTCGACTATGCGCCGCAATATCTGCGCGCCCGGCCCAACAACTGGCTCGGCTTCCCGCTGGTCCATCCCGATGCAGGGCCCGTCCAGGCCACCCGACAGGTCGACCGCCCGGCCTCAGGCGCCGGCTGGGACCGGCCCGCGATTGAGCCCAAACGGTCCTGAGCCGCAGCGTCAGTCCCGCAGCACCAGCACCTCGCAGGTCGAGCCGGCCCGGGCGGGAGGCGCGAAAGGCGGCCTGATGATCAGGCAGCGCGCATCGGCGAAGACCTTCATCAGCGATGAATCCTGCTGTGCCGAGGGAGTTGCCACCAGCTGGCCCTCGGCATTTGTCTGAAGATCGCCGCGCAGATAATCCTGGCGCTGATCGTTTTCAGGCAGGTCCTTGCCCAGAATGGCGGTTCTCTTCCGGTCCGGGTCAGGGCGTCCGGCCAGCCGCGCAATCAGCGGTTCGAGGAACAGGTGGGCGCAGACGAGGCTCGAGGCCGGGTTTCCCGGCAGCCCCAGCACCCGCAACTTGCCCAGATTGCCCGACATCAGCGGCTTGCCCGGCCGCATCGCGATCTTCCAGAAATCCAGCGCCATGCCGCGGCCGGTCAGCGCTTTCTGCACCAGGTCATGGTCGCCGACCGAGGCGCCGCCGATCGTCACCAGCACGTCGACCTCGTGCGCCAGCGCCGTATCCAGCGCCTCGTCGAGCGCGTCCAGCCGGTCTGCGGCGATGCCGAGATCGATGACGTCGGCGCCTGCGCCGCGCGCGAGCGCGGCGATGCCGAAGGTGTTCGACGCGATGATCTGGCCTGGGCCGAGCGTCTGGCCCGGCAGGCGCAACTCGTCGCCGGTGGCGAGAATGGCAATCCGTGGCCTGCGGACGACCGGCAGTTCGGCATGGTTCATCGCCGCGGCGAGCGTAATGGCGCCGGCATCGAGCAGGCGGCCTCTTTCGAGCCCGGTCCTGCCTTCGGTGAAATCGACGCCGGCGGGCCTTATGTTGCGGCCGGCTTCCGGGGCTTCCTTGACCAGCACCATCCCGCCCTCGAGCCGCTCGGCGTTTTCCTGGATCAGCACTGTGTCCACGCCCTCGGGCACCGGCGCGCCGGTGAAGATGCGGATGGTCGAACCGGCGGCGAGGGGGGCGTCAAATCCATGCCCGGCGGCCGATTCACCCTGCAATTTGAGTTTGGCGCCGGTCACCGCTTCCGCCGCCCTG
>JAHJUC010000792.1 GCA_018829385.1 Alphaproteobacteria bacterium | reverse complement strand
TCGGCGGCGCTGGGCTCGCTCGATATCGTGTTTGGCGAGGTCGACCGATGAGAGCCGCATCGCGCTTTTGCATCCATGACCAGGTCGCCGCTCGGCGAAATCCAATAGGCCGGAAATAAGACAGAAGAGTTCATCATGTCCGTTCGTCGACTTGCCGAAGATAATGTCCAGCCAGCGGAATTCGCCTTCAACCGCGAATTTGCCGCGCAGGCGAAGGTATGGATCAAGAAGTACCCCAAGGAGCGGGCTCAGTCGGCGGTGATCCCGCTCTTGATGCTGGCCCAGGAGCAGGACGGCTGGGTGACCAAGCGGGCGATCGAGACCATCGCCGACATGCTGGGCATGCCCTATATCCGGGCGCTGGAAGTGGCGACTTTCTATACCCAGTTTCAGTTGAAACCGGTCGGCAAGCGCGCCCATATCCAGGTTTGCGGCACCACGCCGTGCATGCTGCGCGGCTCGGAAGCGCTGATGGATGTCTGCCGCAACAAGATCCATCCCGAACCCTTCCACCTCAACGACAGCGGCACGCTGTCGTGGGAAGAGGTCGAGTGCCAGGGCGCCTGCGTCAACGCGCCGATGGTGATGATCTTCAAGGATTCGTTCGAGGACCTGACGCCCGAGCGTCTGGCCTACATCATCGACCGGTTCGAAGCCGGACGACCGGAGGAAATCCGTCCGGGCCCGCAGATCGACCGGATCTATTCGGGACCGGCAGGCGGATTGACGACTCTCAAGCAGGAAATCAAGCCGGGGGCCAAGAGTGGCGCCAAGACGTCGGCCAAGGCCAAGTCGCCGGCTGCGACCAAGGCGGCACGCCCGAAATCTCCCGCCACGGAAACCGAAACCAAGTCGCCGGCCAAGGCGAGAGCCAACCTGAAGGCCGATGCGAAGACGGCAGCCTCTGCGACGGAAGCGCCAAAGATGAGTTCCGCGCGCAAGGCGTCGGCGACGGCCAAGGACAAGAGCGCCGGTACGAAGGCAGCCAGGGGCAATTCCTCCTCGGCCATCGCTTCGACCGCCAAGTCGGTGACGCCTGAAAAAAAGACCGCCAAGCCGGTCACCAAGGGCAATGCGACGATGGCCGTGGCGGCCACCGCAAAGGGCACCGCGAAAGCCGCTGCTGCCGTGGCGCCGGAAGACAAGAACCGTCCCGCGGGCATCGCCAAGCCGGCACAGCCGGACGATCTGAAGATGATTTCCGGGGTCGGTCCGAAGATCGAAGGCATCCTGCATTCGCTCGGCATCTACACGTTCGCGCAGGTCGCGTCGTGGAAGAAGGCGGAGCGGGACTGGGTCGACGGGTATCTGAAGTTCAAGGGCCGCATCGAGCGCGAGGATTGGCTCAAGCAGGCCAAGGCGCTGGCCAAGGGTGGCGAGGCCGAGTACATCAAGGTCTTCGGCAAGAAGCCGCGATAGAGGTGAATGATGTTAGCTGACAAAGACCGGATCTTTACCAATATCTACGGCGTTTACGACAAGTCGCTGAAGGGTGCGATGGCGCGCGGCCACTGGGACGGCACCAAGCAGATCCTGGAAAAGGGCCGCGACTGGATCATCAACGAGATGAAGGCTTCGGGCCTGCGCGGCCGCGGCGGGGCAGGGTTCCCGACCGGGCTGAAATGGTCGTTCATGCCCAAGGAAAGCGACGGCCGTCCGCACTATCTGGTCATCAATGCCGACGAGTCAGAGCCCGGCACCTGCAAGGACCGCGACATCATGCGCCACGATCCGCACACGCTGATCGAAGGCTGCGTGATCGCCGGCTTCTCGATGGGCGCGCATGCCACCTACATCTATGTCCGCGGCGAATACATGCGCGAACGCGAAGCGCTGCAGGCGGCGATCGACGAGTGCTACGATGCGGGGCTTCTGGGTAAGAATTCCAAGCTCGGCTACGACATGGATGTCTATGTGCACCACGGCGCCGGCGCCTATATCTGCGGCGAGGAAACCGCGTTGCTTGAAAGCCTAGAAGGCAAGAAGGGCCAGCCGCGGCTGAAGCCTCCGTTCCCGGCGAACATGGGCCTCTACGGTTGCCCGACGACGGTCAACAACGTTGAATCGATCGCTGTCGCGCCGACGATCCTGCGCCGTGGCGGCGCCTGGTTCGCGGGCATCGGCCGTCCCAACAACACCGGCACCAAGCTGTTCTGCGTCTCCGGTCACGTCAACACGCCGTGCACCGTGGAAGAGGCGATGTCGATCCCGTTCCGCGAACTGATCGAGACTCATTGCGGCGGCATTCGCGGCGGCTGGGACAATCTGCTGGCGGTGATCCCGGGCGGATCCTCGGTGCCGATGGTGCCGGGCGCCGACATCATCGACACGCCGATGGATTTTGACAGCCTGCGCGATCTCAAATCGGGCCTCGGCACGGCCGCGGTGATCGTCATGGACAAGTCCACCGACGTGGTCAAAGCCATCTGGCGGTTGTCGGCCTTCTACAAGCACGAGAGCTGCGGCCAGTGCACGCCCTGCCGCGAGGGCACGGGCTGGATGATGCGGGTGATGGACCGCATGGTCAAAGGCAATGCGCAGAAACGTGAAATCGACATGCTGTTCGATGTCACCAAGCAGATCGAAGGCCACACCATCTGCGCGCTTGGCGACGCGGCTGCGTGGCCGATCCAGGGCCTGATCCGGCACTTCCGTCCCGAGATGGAAGCGCGGATCGATCAGTACACACGCAATGCCGTTCAAAGCCGCAACGTGCGGCTGGAAGCGGCAGAATAAGAGGCCCGTTACATCGGGCCCGGGACGACCAGGAAACGTCAAGAGGGACAAGAGCCAACAGACGACTAAGGAGAAACTGATGTCGATGTTTTCTTTTCCCACAGACATGAACATGAATGAAATGATGAAACCGATGCAATC
>JAHJUC010000128.1 GCA_018829385.1 Alphaproteobacteria bacterium | reverse complement strand
TGTCCAGCCACATCTCGGCGTGTTCCGGGCGACGGTCGGCCAAGACGAGCCTCAATCCGGCCTGCGCGGTTTTGCCCGCGGGTTCCGCACGCCTGTCGATCCCGCGCTCAACCCGGTTGTCACGCCCAGGATGCTGTCGCCGAGGCCAGTCCCGAAACGCCGGGATTGCGCGTCGAATGTATCGCGCGCTTTGGGGTCCAGGATGGCGATCGGGGCGGAAATCGCCATGCCCGCGGCGGAGCCCACCGTATTGGAAACGGACATGGCCGTGGCGCCCAGTTCGGCGCCAAGGCCCAGATCCTGGTCGGTCACCGACTGGCCATCGATCAGCCGCTGACCCAGCAGTTTGACCACCTCCGGGCTTTCGGCGAACTTGGAATGATTGAGACTGTCGCCGACCTGCAGGGCGGACAGATCGAGAACCGTGATGCCTCCGCTTTCGAACTCGTCGCGGTAGACGGGATTGGAGATGTCGATCTGGCCAAGCCGGTCGACATTGCCGGAAATCCGGCGCGACAGCGTCAAGGCCCGGTCATCCTTGGAGACAAAGACAGTGAATTTCGGCCGCTTTGGGCCCATGTCGGCCAGTTGCTGGCGGAAGACGTCCACGTCGAGGTCGGGCGATGCAAGGATGACGTTGCCGATCTTGGATGGCACGCCATCGTTTCGGATCGCCATCTGGCGCAGCGATTCCATGGTCAGCCAGGTTCCCATGGAATGGGCCAGAATGGTGATGTCGCTGATTTCCGGCGCGTCGGCAGCCCCGGTCAGAAGCGCCTCCAGCGCCGAGCGGGAATAGTTGGTGCTTTCCTTGTCGTAGCCGTAGTCGAACACGGAGCCGCGCGAGGGCCAGGTGAACATCACAGGAGTGGCGTCGGTGTTGCTGTCATGGGCGATCTGGGCAAAGCGGTAGACGGCGCTTTCATAACGGGTGTTGAAACCGTGCACGAAGATCAGCAGCCGCCCGGTCGATGACCTGTTGCGCTGATACCAGGCCTCCACAGCTTCGACGGTGGTGAAGGGCTTTGCCGACAGCGTGGCAAACTCGCGCGACGGATTGGCCGGCAGTTTCTTCGGCCATTGAACTTCACCGATCTTGCGGTTGGTATCGGGCGGGATCGAGATCACCAGTTCATTGAAGTCGATGGCATCGCCGCGCTCGCCGCTGTAAAGCAGGCCGGGGTTGTCGGACGGCGCGCGGGTGGTCGCGACCATGATCGAGATCGCTGTCGCGTCCGCATCCGTCTGGGCAATGGGGGACAACACACCTTCCGGCGGGCTGGCGCAGCTCACGAGCAGCGCTGCAAGCAGCAATGAGGCGGCGCGCGCGGGTGGCCGAAGTCGCAGGACCGGGAGTTTCATCATCTGCAGGCGCCATGCGGGCATAGAGTTTCCGTTCCATGGTGCGGCCGGATTCATACCGCGCATCGTCGCCGTCCCGCGGTTCAGACCAGCAACAGCACAAGGATCCCCGCCACAATCAGGATGCAGCCGGCAATCTCGAGCCTGTTGACGTGTTCCTTGAAGACTAGCACCGACGAGGCGAATGTGAAAATCATTTCGGCCTGCGCCAGGGCCTTGACCGCGGCCGCCGATTGCAGCGTCATCGCCATGAACCAGCCGAACGAGGCGGTGGCGCCCACCAGGCCCACCATCGCCGAGATTTTCCAGGCCGCGCGGACTTTCGCCAGTTCACCCGGTGATTTCAATCCCATCCAGACCAGCATGATGATGGTCTGCAGCACGATCGCCACCAGCAGGGTGACGGCGGCCTGCATCATGAAGTTCGGACCGCCCAGCGACAGCGAGGCGGCGCGGTAACCGACGGCCGCGATCCCGAAGACCGTTCCCGAAGCCAGGCCCAGGGCCGCCGTGCGGGAGAACACCGACCGCAGCAAGGCCGATGCGTCCGAGGCCGAACGGGCGACCGAAATCAGTACCACGCCGACCAGGCTGATGGCGATTGCGGCCAGCGTTCCGGCGCTGACGCGGTCACCGAGGAAGATCAGTCCGAACAGCGCCGCCTGCGCCGGTTCGGTGCGCGAATAGGCGGTGCCCACCGTGAAATTGCGGTGGCTGAACATCTGGATCAGCAACGCCTGGGCGGTGATCTGGGCCACTGCCGCAAGGACAACCCATCCGAAGAACGCAAGATTGGGCCGGGGCAGCGGATATCCGATGCCAAAGGCAAGCAGTGCCACGAAGGCGAGCGCGAATGGCACCCCGAAGCCGAAGCGGACAAAGGTCGCGCCGCTGGTGCCCATCACGCCCTTGAGGTGCTTCTGCAGCACCGAACGGATGTTCTGCAGGAATGCCGCGGCAATGGTTATGAGAACCCAGGTTTCCATCTTGATGCGGCAGGTCCTGTTTCAGGGAGCAGACACGGCACGTCCCGCCTTCCCGGCTGTCAAAGCCGGGCTGGTCGAAACAAGATCAACGGTCTAGCAGCCCGCGGTGCGGCGCGACAAGCCTGGTAAAGGGGAAATCCGGTGACAGGATCCGCGCGCTATGCCGCGCGGGTCGCCTTGTCGCCCATGACCACGCGATTGCGTCCGCCGCGCTTGGCCTGGTACAGCTGGCTGTCGGCCTGGCGCATGATTTCCTTGGAACGCGACTGCGGTCCAAAGGCGGTCCCGCCAATGCTGACCGTGACCTTGAGCGGGCTTCCGTCAGCCGTGGCGAGAGAGATCTTCTCGACATTGGCGCGAACGCGTTCGGCGATCAGCGCCGCGTCTTCCGCACTGGAGCCGCGAAGGATGATGGCAAACTCCTCGCCGCCAATACGGGCGCCGAGATCCGTGGCCCTGATCGAGCCGGCGATCGCCTGCCCCACCGCCAGCAGGGCGCGGTCTCCCGCGTCATGGCCATGCAGATCGTTGATCTGCTTGAAATGATCGGCATCGATCATCAGCAGAAAGCCCGAGTCCGACTGGCGCTTGAGTTCAGACAGGTGGGCGAGAAACCGTTCGCGATTGGCGAGCCCGGTCATCGCGTCGTGACTTGCCCGATGCTCGAGATCCTCGTGCGCCGCCTTCAGCCTGGTGTGAATTTCGGACAGGTTGCGATGCGCTTCGCCCAGCGCCTTGTGTGCGGCCTGAAGTTCCAGGGTCTGCCGGCAAAACACATAGGTTACCGGCGGAGTGACCAGCAGCGGGCAGAAGCCGGCAATTGCAAGCGCCAGTGTCATGGCTCCCGTCTGACCCATCAACACCATGATGAGAGCAGTTATCGACAGGGACAGGACAACCGAACCGGCGGTGAGCAGGGTCATCTTCCTGAACATGGCACGGGAAATCGTCGGCGGCTTGCCGGTTGGCTGCATGGATCGCACTTCCTGGTGTTGTGACGCGCGATGCATCGCAGGATAGTTTTGACAGCGGGTATACAGAGTAGGTAAATCTGCTGTTTACAATTGACGGCGGTGTTCCAGATTGAACCATACCGACCGTTCCAGGACAGGATTGAAGTTTTCATGCCCCATAAATCGGCCTTGCCCGATCCCCAGGCCTTTGCCCATGTCAGCGAATGGGTGTTCGATCTCGACAACACGCTCTACCCGCGTCACATCGACCTGTTCTCGCAGATCGACAAGAAAATGACCGAGTATGTCCGCAATCTTCTCGGCCTCGATCATGACGCCGCACGCGGAATCCAGAAGAAATATTACCGCGAGCACGGCACAACGCTGCAGGGCCTGATGCTCAATCACGGCATCGATCCGAACGATTTTCTCGAGAAGGTGCACGACATCGACTACACGTGGATCAAGCCGGATCCGGCGCTGGGCGAGGCGATCAAGGCGCTGCCGGGCCGCAAGTTCATCTTCACCAATGGCGACACGCCGCATGCCGAGCGGACGGCGCGGGCGCTGGGGATTCTCGATCATTTCGACGATATCTTCGACATCATCGCCGCGGACCTCCTGCCCAAGCCGGCGCCGGAGACCTATGACCGGTTTCTCACCAGGCATGGCGTGCACAAGGAAAAGGCGGCGATGTTCGAGGACCTGCCGCGCAACCTGCTGGCGCCGCATGCGCTGGGAATGCGAACGGTGCTGATCGTGCCCAACAATCTGGATGTGGTGCTGGACGAGGTCTGGGAACACGAGGGCAAGGACGGCACGCATATCGATCATGTCACGGATGATCTGGCAGCCTTCCTGAGCCGGGTCGTTTCCTGACGGGGAAATCCGGCGAGATCGGACCAGATCCCTACCTGTCCAAAATTTAATCTACATTACAGGGCTTTAAGTGGTGATTGGCGGCGGACACGGCCACATTGGGGTGGAAGGCAACGCAACCCCGACAAAGGACACCACTCATGAAAAAGACACTTCTCGCCACACTCGCCGCCGCCCTGATCGCCTCGACCGCCGCGCCGGCTCTGGCCGCACAGGGAGGCGGACAAGGCAAGGGCGACGGCCCGCGCCATGGTCCGCGCATCGAACGGATGATGGAACGCTTTGACGCCGACCGCGACGGCGCCGTTCTGCTCGAGGAAGTTTCCGCCCATCGCCTTGCGATGTTCGAAAGCGCCGACACCGACAAGAACGGTTCGCTGAGCAAGGATGAGCTCAAGGCATTCGGCGACATGCGCAAGGAAATGCGCCAGCAGAACCGCGAAGAGCGCCGCGCCGAACGCCAGGGCAAGATGGACGGCGAACGCATGGGCAAGCACGGCGATCGTGACGGTCGGATGGCCGGTAAGCACGACGGTAAGCGCGATGGTGAAGGGCGCCGCGGGGAAGGCCGCGGCGATCATCGCGGCGGACCGCGCATGGAGCGGCTGGACACCGACAAGAACGGTGAAATCAGCCTCGAGGAATTCACCTCGCTCGACACCAGGATGTTCGACCGCTTCGACCGCAACGGCGACAAGAAGATCGACATCACCGACTTCTACCGCTCGGCCGCTGCCGATAACAACTGATCGGGACGGATCGTCTCACATGGAACCAGGCCGGACTCATGTCCGGCCTTGTTTTTCATGCGGTGGCGGTGATGTTGTAATGAGCCGCGATAACCGACCAGGCTTCGTCGGCGGTGTCGACGAAATTGAGCAGGTCGAGGTCACCCGGCGAGATGGTGCCGAAATCGGCCAGCGCCTGAAAATCCACGATCGAGTTCCAGAATTCCGAGCCGAACAGGATCAGCGGCACGTGCTCCATGCGCCCGGTCTGGATCAGTGTCAGCGATTCGAACAGCTCGTCCATGGTTCCAAAGCCGCCTGGGAAAATGGTGACCGCCTTGGCGCGCATCAGGAAATGCATCTTGCGGATGGCGAAGTAGTGGAAGTTCAGGCTGAACTCGGGCGTCACGTATTCATTCGGCGCCTGCTCGTGCGGCAACACGACGTTGAGCCCGATCGAGGCCGCGCCGACATCATGAGCGCCCCGGTTTCCAGCCTCCATCACGCCCGGTCCGCCGCCGGTGCAGATCACGAATTCCTGGCCTTTCGTCGCCAGGGAATGGGTCGAGCACAGCCGGGCGAAGGCGCGGGCCTCTTCATAGTAGCGGGATGCGGCAGTCAGGTTCCTCGCCTGGGTCTCGTTTTTGGCGGCCCAGGGCTCCTTGCCGGGTTCGGGAATGCGGGCGCCGCCGAACATCACCACAGTGGAGCGGATCCCGGCCTCCATCAGGATCATTTCCGGCTTGAGCAGCTCCAGCTGCAGGCGGACGGGCCTCAGCTCCTCACGGCACAGGAAATCATCGTCTGCATAAGCCAGCCGGTAGGACGGTGACGTGCTTTGCGGGGTTTTCGGCTGGCGGTCGGCGCGGAGCTTGTCCTGACGGCTGTCGGCAAGCGGATCCCAGACCTGGTTCGTACGATTGGCATTCATCTGCAATTCCCCGTTTGGCGCTGGCGGTCGGACCGGAATTGACCCCGCGCCCAGCCTCGCTTAGGAGAAGTGCAACGGCGCTGGCGGCCCGGCTTGATATCGCCATGACCGAACAGACTAGACGTTGAACCTTAAGGAATCGCCACGATGAAACATGATTTGGCCGCCCTCGCCAGCACGATCGAAACCGCATTCGACAACCGCGACACCATTTCCACATCGACGCGCGGAGAAGTCCGCGACGCGGTTGAAACGGCGCTCAATCTGCTCGATCTCGGCGAAGCCCGCGTGGCAACGCGCGGCGACGATGGCACCTGGATCGTCAACCAGTGGCTCAAGAAGGCGGTGCTCCTGTCGTTCCGGCTGAACCCGATGGAAGTGATCAAGGGCGGGCCCGGAGAAGCGGTCTGGTGGGACAAGGTGCCATCGAAGTTTG
The DNA here is from genome assembly GCA_018829385.1 of Alphaproteobacteria bacterium. Lineage (GTDB taxonomy): Bacteria > Pseudomonadota > Alphaproteobacteria > Rhizobiales > Rhizobiaceae > Hoeflea. The sequence goes on along the minus strand of JAHJUC010000128.1, from coordinate 347 downwards.
AAGGCTGGAGCGCCAACGAATTCGAACGCGCCGGCTTCCGCGCGGTTCCCGGCTCGATCGTGCGGCGCGGTTCGTTCATCGGCAGGAACGTCGTGCTGATGCCCTCCTTCGTCAATCTCGGCGCCTATGTCGATGAAGGCTCGATGGTCGACGGCTGGGCCACGGTCGGCTCCTGCGCCCAGATCGGCAAGAACGTGCACCTGTCCGGCGGCGTCGGCATCGGCGGCGTGCTGGAACCGCTGCAGGCGGGCCCGACCATCATCGAGGACAATTGCTTCATCGGCGCACGCTCGGAGGTCGTGGAAGGCTGCATCGTCCGCGAAGGGTCGGTGCTCGGCATGGGCGTC
>JAHJUC010000791.1 GCA_018829385.1 Alphaproteobacteria bacterium | reverse complement strand
GCCGGTGATCGAAAAGAAGATGAAGGAGATCATCGCCCGCAACAAGCCATTCACCAAGGAAGTCTGGTCGCGCGATGAAGCCCGGCGGGTGTTCGAGGACAAGGGCGAGGCCTACAAGGTGGAGCTGATCGAAGCCATTCCTGCCGATCAGGACCTCAAGATCTACCGCCAGGGCGACTGGTTCGACCTCTGCCGCGGCCCGCACATGGCCTCGACCGGCCAGATCGGCACCGCCTTCAAGCTGATGAAGGTCGCAGGCGCCTACTGGCGCGGCGATTCCAACAACACCATGCTGACCCGCATCTACGGCACAGCCTGGGCCGAGCAGGCCGAGCTCGACGCCTATCTGCACATGCTCGAGGAGGCGGAAAAGCGCGACCATCGCCGCCTGGGCCGCGAAATGGACCTGTTCCATTTCCAGGAGGAGGGACCGGGCGTGGTGTTCTGGCATTCCAAGGGCTGGCGCATGTTCCAGAACCTCGTCGCCTACATGCGGCGGCGGCTCGAGAACGACTATGAAGAGGTCAATGCGCCGCAGATCCTCGACAAGAGCCTGTGGGAGACCTCCGGTCACTGGGGCTGGTACCAGGAAAACATGTTCGCGGTGAAATCCGCCCATGCCTTTACCAATCCCGACGATGAGAACGCCGACAACCGGATCTTCGCGCTGAAGCCGATGAACTGTCCCGGCCATGTGCAGATCTTCAAGCACGGGCTGAAATCCTACCGTGACCTTCCTGTCCGGCTGGCCGAGTTCGGCAATGTGCACCGCTACGAGCCTTCGGGTGCGCTGCACGGGCTGATGCGGGTGCGCGCCTTTACCCAGGATGACGCGCATATCTTCTGCACCGAAGAGCAGCTTGAGGCTGAAATCCTGAAAATCAACGATCTGATGATGTCGGTCTACAAGGATTTCGGCTTCGAGGAAGTCGTGGTCAAGCTCGCCACCCGGCCGGAAAAGCGCGTCGGCACGGACGCCATGTGGGATCATGCCGAGGAGATCCTGAAGCGCGCGCTCGAGCGCATGGCGCGCGAGGACAGCCGCATCAAGGTCGGCATCAACGAAGGCGAGGGGACGTTCTACGGGCCCAAGTTCGAATACACATTGCGCGATGCGATCGGTCGCGACTGGCAGTGCGGCACGACGCAGGTCGATTTCAACCTGCCCGAACGGTTCGGCGCCTTCTATATCGGTTCCGATTCGGAGAAGAAGCAGCCGGTGATGGTGCACCGCGCGATCTGCGGGTCGCTCGAGCGCTTCCTCGGCATCCTGATCGAAAGCCATGCCGGGCACATGCCGCTGTGGTTTGCGCCGCTGCAGGTTGTCGTGGCGACGATCACCTCCGAAGCCGATGACTACGGCGCTTCCGTCGCCCAGAAGCTGCGCGATGCCGGGCTTCAGGTGGAAACCGACTTCCGCAACGAGAAGATCAACTACAAGGTCCGCGAACATTCGCTGGCCAAGGTGCCGGTGATCCTGGTTTGCGGCATGCGCGAAGCGGAAGAACAGGCGGTCAACGTCCGCAGGCTCGGAAGCCGCGATCAGGTGTCGATGACGCTCGATGCGGCGATTGCGCACCTGGTCGAGGAGGCAACCCCGCCCGACATGCTGCGCAAGAACGCCGAGAAGGCCTCGCGGGCCGCCTGATCCCTTTCCGGCGCGGCAGGCCGAGCCATGCCGCGCCGGTTGTCACACGTTGTTCATGCAGACGTGGCATGCGAAGCGACCTTGTCATCTTCGAGAACCACGATGCGCCTCGATCAGCTCAGCTACGCCAACGAAAACCAGCCCCGGTTCAAGCGCTGGATCATCCGGTCGATCGAGGGCCTGTCCGGCCGCGACCGCTACCTCAGGCTCTACCAGATCTGGAGCCGGGACATCGTCCCGCAGGGCCAGCAGGTCTTTTCGAAGATGCTCGACCTGATCGATATCCGTCTCGACCTCAGGTCCGAGTGGCCGCCGCGCAACCTTCCCGACGGTCCGCTGGTGATCGTCGCCAACCATCCCTTCGGCATCGGCGACGGCATCGCGGTGCTGGCCATGGCGGAGGCGCTGGGGCGTCCGTTCCGGGTGCTGATCAACAATGATCTGATGAAGATCCCCGAGATTGCGCCCTACGCGCTGCCGATCTCGTTTGACGAAACCCGCGAGGCGCTGGCCATGAACATGGCGACCCGGCACGAGGCGGTGCGGCTCTTGAAATCCGGCGTGACCGTGGTAGTGTTCCCGGCCGGCGGGGTCGCGACAGCCCCGAAAGGATTTGGCCGGGCGGTCGATCTGCCCTGGAAGATGTTCCCGGCGCGGTTGGTCCAGGCGGCGCGGGCCTCGGTCATTCCGGTCTATTTCGACGGCCAGAACGGCCGCCTGTTTCACCTTGCAAGCCGGGTGTCGATGACGCTCAGGATCTCTCTGCTGATCCGCGAGTTCCGCAGGCTGTCGGGAACGACGATCGTCGCCCGTGCGGGCAGGGTGCTCGAAGCCGATGAGCTCGCCTGCCTTACGGATCGTAAACAGCTTCTCGAAACGCTCTACAATGCGGTCTTCGATCTGGGGCCGCCGCAACGGGCGACGGACAGGCGGCTCAAGAGCGCCTAATTCAGCAGGACTTCCACATCCGCATTGCGGCCGGCGACCACGGTGAATTCGCGT
>JAHJUC010000790.1 GCA_018829385.1 Alphaproteobacteria bacterium | reverse complement strand
GGCCCCTAGCACGGCTTCCTTCAGCGTCACCGGAACCTCGAGATGGATGTTGTCGTCCTTGCGGACGAAATGCGCATCGGGTTCGATGTGCAGCTCGATATAGGCGTCGCCGGCGGGGCCGCCATTGTAGCCGGGCATGCCTTGGCCCTTGAGTCGCAGGGTCTGGCGGTCGTCTGCGCCTTCTGGGATGGTGACCTTGAGGGTCTTGCCGTCGGGCAGTTGCAGCGTGTTGACGCCGCCCCGGGCGGCGTCGAGGAAGGAAACGCGCAAGGTGTAGCTCACGTCCTGGCCGGGAACCTTCATGCCGGCGCGGCCGCGGCCGCCACCCATGCCACCCATACCCCCCATGCCGCCGCCCATGCCGCCAAAGGCGCGGGCGAGAAATTCCTCGAGATCCTCATTGCTGGCAAACCCGTCCTGGCTGGCGTGGAAGCCCGACGATTGCGGGCCGGCGTGGTCGCGATAATATTGCTGCTGGTATTTCTCGGCGCCCGAGGCATCGATCTCGCCGGCATCGAAACGGCGGCGCCGGTCCTTGTCCTTGAGGAACTCATAGGCGCCGGCAATGTCCTTGAATTTCGCTTCCGCCTGCTTGTCGTCCGGATGCAGGTCGGGATGGTGTTTCTTGGCAAGCTTCTTGAAGGCGAGCTTGATCTCCTGATCGGTCGCCTCCTTTTTCAGCCCGAGGACCTCGTAGGGGTTCTTCATTCGGTTCGCTCCAGCATTGGCCATCCGTCATTTCGCCGCGCTCATGCCCTGTTGGACACCTGGTGTGTCCGAGGCTGCGGGCAAGCATGACCAGCGCCATGTAGTATGGATTCAAGGCTTTTCTAGCATTGGCGGATCGAGACGCGCATTGAGCTTGATCAAGCCGCGCATGCGGACCGGGAAGCTGCTTGATGTTCAGGGCTGTTTGGATCCCGCCGCGCGGCGGACGATCTCAATCGGTCAGTGCGAGAACGGCTTCCGGGGCGAAATGGATCTTGATCGTCTGCCCGGGGGCCGGTGAGGGCCGGGTCGGATCGTTGAACGTATCGAGCGACAGGGCGACGTCACCGATCGTGAGCTTGATACGGATGACCGCGCCGAGGAAATTGACCGACTCGATGCGAGCTTCCAGCGTCTGGTCGCCGTCGCGGTGTTCGCGCCGGATCGATTCGGGGCGGATCGCCAGGCGGATGGCGTCGCCCTGCTTGACCGTCTTGGGCAGCGACAGTCCGGATATGGTTGCCGTACCGACCCGCGCCTCGCCACGGCCGATATCGGTCACGGTCGCTTCGAGCTGGCTCAGGGTGCCGACGAAGGCTGCGACGAACGACGTCTTCGGCTGGTTGTAGATCTCGGCGGGGGTGCCGATCTGCTCGATCCGGCCCTGGTACATGACCATCACCCGGTCCGACATCGACAGCGCTTCTTCCTGGTCGTGGGTGACGAAGATCGTGGTGATGCCGAGATCCTGCTGGATGGCGCGGATTTCCTCGCGCAGCGAGACGCGGATCTTGGCGTCGAGCGCCGACAGCGGCTCGTCGAGCAGCAGCACCGAGGGACGGGGCGCGATCGCGCGGGCCAGCGCCACGCGCTGCTGCTGTCCGCCCGAGAGCTGCCAGGGGAAGCGGTCGGCGAGCTGCGGCAGCCCGATCAGCGCCAGCATTTCCTTGACCCGCTGGTCGATCTCGGCGCGGCCGGCGCCGGCCACCCTCAGGCCGAAACCGATATTGCCCGCCACCGTCAGGTTCGGGAACAGCGCATAGGACTGGAACACCATGCCGATGTTGCGCTGGCTCGGCTTGAGATAGGTGATGTCGCGGCCATCGATGCTGATCGACCCGGTGCTCGGGGTCTCGAAGCCCGCGACCATGCGCAGGATCGTGGTCTTGCCGCAGCCCGAGGGCCCGAGAAACGAGACAAACTCGCCGCGCCCGACCTCGATGTCGGCATTGCGCACCACCTGCATGGGTCCAAACGACTTGGAGATGCCGTTGATGGAGAGATAGGGAGCTTCGGTCATCAGTCTTTCACCGGAATTGCTGGTTTGGGCGCGAGCCGCGCGACAAGCTGGATCAGTCCCATGCAGGCCCAGGTGATGCCGAAGGCGATCACCGCGAGCGCCGCCGGCTCATAGGCCCGGTTGGCGCCGAGCAGCTGCATGTAGGGGCCGAAGGCGGGACGGTTGAGGAGTGCGGCCATGGTAAACTCGCCAATGACAATGGCGAGCGTGACGAAGGCGCCCGACAGCACCGCCACCAGCACATTGGGCAGGATCAGCCGGCCCAGGATCGTCACCCAGCCGGCGCCGAGCGATTGCGCGGCTTCCGTCAGGGTGGTCACGTCGATGGTGCGCAGTCCGGTGTCGACGGCGCGGTACATGTAGGGCAGCGACAGTGTGGCGTAGCCGAACATCAACAGGATGTTGGTGCCCGTCGCGGTGCCGGTCAGCGGCAGCCAGCTCGAGGTGTTGTAGAGCCTGATATAGCCGAACACGACGACGATCGCCGGAATCACCAG
>JAHJUC010000127.1 GCA_018829385.1 Alphaproteobacteria bacterium | reverse complement strand
CTGCCATTCGAGCGCAGAACGGTCTGTTTCACCAAGGTGCCCGAGGTCGAGGGCGGCGTGTCCAGGACCGTGCCCGTGATCCGTGACGGCAGCCAGCTCATTGCCGACAGCTTCATGATCGCCGCCTATCTGGAGGAAACCTATCCCGACAGGCCGTCGCTGTTTGGCGGCGACGGCGGCCAGGCCATGGCCCGTTTCGTCGAAGCCTGGTCGCAATCGACCCTGCACCCGGCCCTCAACATCATCGCGCTGCACGAGATCGCCGACAGGCTGGCGCCGGAGGATCAGGCCTATTTCAGACCGAGCCGCGAGGCCCGCCTGGGCCAGACGTTCGACCAGGTCGCCGAGCGTCGTCAGGCCGAGATCGAGGGATTTTCGGCCAAACTGACGCCATTGAGGGTGATGCTGAAATCGCAGCCCTGGATCGGCGGATCGTCGCCACTGTTTGCCGATTACATCGTCTTCGGCGCGCTGCAATGGGCGCGCGTGGTCTCCGGCGCCCGGTTGCTCGAGGAGGGCGACGCGGTGAAGGACTGGTTCGAGCGCTGCCTCGATCTCCATGGCGGTATCGGCCGCTCGGTGCCGGCGGCGGGCTGATCCCGGATCAGCCGCCCGGCGCCAGCGAGGCGATGGCCGCGACGAACATCAGGATGCCGAAGCCCCAGTCGAGATGACGCCGGTGCCAGCCGGAGGTCAGGTACCGGCAGCCGGACCATCCGGCCATGGCCCAGAGGCCGAGGCCGCAAGCGGTCAGCAGCGTCAGCCCGGCAAAGGCTGCGGCCAGCGTCATCGATCCGCTCAGCGCCGATCCCGCCAGGAAAAAGGCGACGGCCCAACTCTCCGGGCTCTTGAGATGCTGCAGCGGCAGGGCAGGGCGCACGAAGCCGGCCTCCTGCTGCCCCGGATTGCCCGGATCGGCCATGTAGCGGGTCAATCCCGACAGCGCCAGCAGCAGCGACGCCAGCACCATCGCCGTGCCGCTCACCCATTGCGGCAACAAGTGCAGTACACCGAGCGCCAGCGCGAACAGCAACAGCCAGCCGCAGATGCTTGAGATCATGCCGTCAATCACCGGCCGGAAGGTCCGCTCGGCGCCGGCCGTCAGCATCGCGTTGTTCTGGGGCGCAAACCCCAAAACCGCGACCGCGACAACTCCCGAGGCTATCACCGCGTCAGACATGTCATAAATCTACAACGCAATCGTGATTGTTCCAAGTCGCACCCGGCACGGGTGCGGCGGCAGGGCGAGGGCAGGATGACCGGATCACAGGCGTCATGGGGGCAACGGGCCGTGAGAACGCCGGTGCCCCTTGCGAAGAGCCGGGCATGCGGCTATCTAGGCGCCAACTCCGGGCCGGACCATGTCCAGCGCGGACTTTTGCACCCGATTTTCTTGCGCAGGCCAGTGCCAGGCTCAAGTCTCGCAACCACAACCAGATGACAGGACAGTTTCCAATGGCGATTGAACGCACTTTCTCGATGATCAAGCCCGATGCCACCAAGCGCAACCTGACCGGCGCGATCACCAAGGTTTTCGAAGACAACGGCCTGCGCGTCGTCGCATCCAAGCGCGTCTGGATGAGCAAGCGTGAAGCCGAAGGCTTCTATGCCGTGCACAAGGAACGCCCCTTCTTCGGCGAACTGGTTGAAGGCATGACCTCCGGCCCGACCGTCGTCCAGGTGCTCGAAGGCGAAAACGCCATCCTCAAGAACCGCGAACTGATGGGCGCCACCAACCCGGCCAACGCCGACGAAGGCACCATCCGCAAGACCTTCGCGCTGTCGATCGGCGAGAACTCGGTTCACGGCTCGGATGCGCCTGAAACCGCCGCCCAGGAAATCGCCTACTGGTTCTCCGGCACCGAAATCGTCGGCTGAACCAGACTGCCTTGATCGAATGCGAAACGGCTCCCTCTCGGGGGCCGTTTCTGTTTGCACCGATCCCTTTGACGGCTCTGATGCTGGATCTCGCTTCGCTCAGCGCTCCAGCGTTTCCGCCACCACCAGCAACTCGTCCATCATCTCGTAGCACAGCGTGATCTTGACCGCTTCGGGATCGTAGTAGGCGTTGACCTCGCCACACTCCGCCGCTTCCAGGATCAGCGGATTTGGCCAGGCGTATTCGGTATCGATCCAGGTGGCGATGTCGCCGAGCACGCCGGTGTCTTCCAGCTCCTCGCGCAGATCGTCATAGTCCTCGCTTGGCTTGAGCTCGACTGTCACCTTGCCGGCCGGGGTGTCGCTGTCCCTGAGCGCGTCGGCCAGCAGGAGATCCCAGGATTCGAGCGCCAGCGCCGCATCATATTCGCAGGTTTCAAGCCGCTCGTCGGGAATGGCGCGCTTCCTTGCTTCCTCCACGAATGTGTCCGGGTCGTAGCCATGGGCGATGCACAGGATCCGGTAGGCACGCTGGATATCGAGATCATGCTCGTCGTAAAACGCATGCTCGCCGCCTTCAGTGGTGAAGATCCGGTCGAAAGCGAACCACATCGCCGCTGAATCGAGCAGGATCGGCGCCGGCTCGTCATAGGTTTCAAGCACCATCAGCGTGGCGAAGGCGTCGACCGCGTCCTCTTCCTGGCCGATCACTGGCAGGCCGAACTGGTCGACCAGCGCGTGTCCGATCTCGTGATGCATGATCAGGATGATGTTGCTGAGCGCGACGTCGTACTGGGTGTCGGGATTGGCGCGGGCGGCGGAACCGGCCGTCAGGCCGAGGACCAGGCCGGCAAGCGTTAGTTTGAGCCAGGACAACCGCATATCATCACCCTTCGTCTTCTTGGGGGAATTGGCCAGTTTATTCCGGCCGCGTCAATCACGCCATCTCCGGCAGTCGCCAGTCGATCGGCGTCATGCCGTGTCTCTCAAGGAACGCATTGGCCTGGGAAAAATGCCGGCAGCCGAGAAAGCCGTTGTGGGCCGACAGCGGCGAGGGGTGGGCGGCCTTGAGCACAAGATGCCGGCCCTCGTCGACGAACTGGGCCTTTTTCTGCGCGTAAGCGCCCCAGAGCAGGAACACCACCGG
>JAHJUC010000789.1 GCA_018829385.1 Alphaproteobacteria bacterium | reverse complement strand
TCCCGCCTTGGACGCGGCGTAGGCCGGGATGGTGGCAGAGCCCTTGTGCGCCACCGACCCGATGAGAGTCAGGGTTCCGCTGGACTTCTTCAGAAGCGGAAACAGCGCCTGGGCCTGCATGATGGCGGCGAGCAGGTTCACGTCGAGGGTCTGGCGGATCGCCTCTGTGCTGTCGACGCCGTCAACGGCGGCAATGCCGATGCCTGCATTGAGCACCGCGTTGTCGAGACTGTCCCAGCCGAAATCGCGAATGCCGCGGACGAGCGCCAGGGCCGATTTTTCCGGGTCACTCTGATCGGCGACGACATAGCCTGCACCGGGCGGCAACGTGCCCGCGACCTCGTTTTGAGATTTCCGCCCGCTCAATAGGAGCGAGTGGCGCCGCGCAAGCTTTTTTGCCAGCGCCAGCCCCAGACCGGCATTGCCGCCGGTGATCAGGATGCGGCGCGGCTTGGCGCCGATCATCCGGCAGCCCCGAAGGTCATTGCAAAATCCAGCGGCGACAGCGGCTGCAGCGAACCAAGCACCGCGCGCGCTTCGGCTTCATCGATCTTCATCTGCGCCACCAGTTGATCAAGGCCATCGAATTTCTCCTCGCCGCGCAATCTCGAGACAAAGGAAACGGTGCATGTCTCACCATAGAGATCGCCGGAAAAATCGAACAGGAAGGTTTCAAGCAGCAATGCGGCGCCGTCTTCGGAAACCGTTGGCCGGCGGCCAAAGCTCGCCACGCCATCATGCACAGTTCCATCGGCGCGGCGGAAGCGAACGGCATAGATGCCGGGTTCGAGCCCCGTTTCGGGCGGCAGCGCCATGTTGGCCGTGGGGTAGCCGAGCGTGCGTCCGAGTTTCTGGCCGTGCAGCACCTCCGCCGAGACCGCATAGCGATAGCCGAGCAATCCGTTGGCCAGCGCCACATCGCCAACCGCCAGCGCCTCGCGGATGCGGCTCGATGAGACGACTTCGGCGCTTTCGTCCTGGAACTGCTCCACCAGGGTGACACCGAAACCGTGCCTTACGCCGGCCTTCATCAGGTAATCCGGATTGCCCTCGCGGCCCTTGCCGAAGTGAAAGTCGTAGCCGGTGACGACATGATGAACGCCAAGCCGTCCACAGAGGATTCCGGTGACGAAATCCTCGGCGCTTTGAGACGAGAACACCTGATCGAAAGGTTGTTCGACGATCGCGTCAAAACCGAGTTGTCCCAGAATCGTCGCCTTCATCGGCGCCGGCGTCAGGCGGAAGACCGGCTGATCGGGGCGAAAGACCGTGCGGGGATGGGGCTCGAAGCTCAGCACGATGGATGAAACGCCGGCGGCCCGGGAGATTTCGGTGGCGCGCGCCAGCACGGCCTGATGTCCGCGATGAACGCCGTCAAAATTGCCGATCGCTACCACGCCGCCCCGCAGTTCGGCTGCGAACGTCTCGGCACTAGGAAATCGACGCGCCATTTCTGTCCCTGTTCCGCTTTCTTCAGGCAAGCCATTCCATCCAATAGGCTGGGGCCACACCTTCGGCATAGAGGAAGGCCTGCAGCCGTGCTTCGTCGGTTGCCCGACCATTGAGATAGTGGTTGGCGTGTATTCCCCGCGCAATGAAGACAGCTTCAAATCCATTGTCCAAGGCGCCGCGGATATCGGTGTGCACGCCATCGCCGATCGCCAGCGCTCGCGCCTGATCCGCGCTGCCGCGGATGGCACGGGCACGCGCCATCGCCTCGCGATAGATCGGCGCATGCGGCTTGCCGGCAATTCTGGTCTCGCCGCCAAGCTCGACATAGAGATCCGCCAGGGCTCCGGCGCAAGGCACCAGCCGGTCGCCGCGCTCCACCATGCGGTCGGGATTGGCGCAGATGAACGGCAGGTCGCGCGCCCTGAAGCTCTCCAGCATGCTGCGGTAATCCTCGGCCTGTTCGGTCTCGTCGTCGAAAAGGCCGGTGCACAGGACCGCCCGGGCAGCGTCAGGGCCGACAAGTTCGACGTCGAGCCCTTCGACCAGCGCGATGTCGCGTTCGGGCCCGAGAAAATAGATCTGCTTCGGGCCTTCCGTGACCAGCTGGCGGGTCACGTCGCCCGACGTGACAATGTCGTCCCAGCTGTCGGGATCGACGCCGATGGTCTCGAACTGGCGGATCACGCCACCCGCGGGCCGCGGCGAATTGGTGATGAGAATAACAGTCTGGCCACGTTGCCGCGCCGCCTTCAAGGCTTCAACAGACAATTGAAAGGGGTTGACGCCATTGTGGATGACACCCCATACATCGCACAACAAGATGTCGGCGCTGCCGGTCAGTTGATCAAGATCGGTTATCCTGCGGGCCATGGGCGAACGGTTCCTTTCGGCCCAACGATGTCGCCCAGCTTGCCATTGATTACAAGTCCCCGCCGGAAAAATGGCGGCCGGGCGCAAAAACATCCAGCCTGAATGGTCTTCAATATCTTGACTCTTGGTCCGGGCACCCCTATCTCGGCCTCGTTAGCACTCCACCAGTGTGAGTGCTAACATCAGCTCCATGAGGCCCATTCGGGGTGCTCAGCCGCTTCTGTCATTCGATCAAGGAATTTAGACAATGGCAAAAACCAAGTTCCGTCCGCTCCACGACCGCGTTGTCGTTCGTCGTGTCGAGTCCGAAGAGAAAACCAAAGGCGGGATCATCATTCCGGACACCGCCAAGGAAAAGCCGCAGGAAGGCGAAATCATCGCCGTGGGTTCCGGCATCCGCGACGAAGCCGGCAAGCTTGTGCCGCTCGATGTCAAGGCTGGCGACCGCGTGCTGTTCGGCAAATGGTCCGGCACCGAAATCAAGCTTGATGGCGAAGACCTTCTGATCATGAAGGAAAGCGACATCATGGGCGTCCTCGGCTAAGCCGAAACTCTGCCCGAACCAATCCAATCTGCCTCAACACGATGGGCCTCAGGCCCGGGAGTTAAGTGAAATGGCTGCTAAAGAAGTTAAATTCGGTCGTACCGCCCGCGAGAAAATGCTCCGCGGCGTCGACATCCTCGCCGATGCGGTGAAGGTGACGCTGGGCCCGAAGGGCCGTAACGTCATCATCGACAAGTCCTTCGGCGCTCCGCGCATCACCAAGGACGGCGTCACCGTCGCCAAGGAAATCGAACTGGAAGACAAGTTCGAGAACATGGGCGCCCAGATGGTGCGCGAAGTTGCATCGAAGACCAATGACATCGCCGGCGACGGCACCACCACGGCAACCGTGCTGGCCCAGGCCATCGTCCGCGAAGGCGGCAAGGCTGTTGCTGCCGGCATGAACCCGATGGACCTGAAGCGCGGCATCGACCTCGCCGTGACCGAAGTCATCGCCAGCCTTCAGAAGAAGGCCAAGAAGATCAAGACCTCGGCTGAAGTCGAACAGGTCGGCACGATCTCGGCCAACGGCGAAACGCAGATCGGCAAGGACATTGCCGAAGCCATGCAGAAGGTCGGCAACGAGGGTGTTATTACCGTCGAGGAAGCCAAGACCGCCGAAAGCGAACTCGAAGTCGTCGAAGGCATGCAGTTCGACCGCGGCTACCTGTCGCCCTACTTCGTGACCAACCCCGACAAGATGGTTGCCGAACTCGACGACGTCTACATCCTTCTCCACGAGAAGAAGCTCTCGAACCTGCAGGCCATGCTGCCCGTGCTCGAAGCCGTGGTGCAGACTTCCAAGCCGCTGCTCATCATCTCGGAAGACGTTGAAGGCGAAGCGCTCGCAACGCTGGTGGTCAACAAGCTGCGCGGCGGCCTGAAGATCGCTGCCGTCAAGGCTCCCGGCTTCGGCGATCGCCGCAAGGCAATGCTCGAAGACATCGCCATCCTGACCGGCGGCCAGGTGATTTCCGAAGACATCGGCATCAAGCTCGAAAACGTGACCCTCGACATGCTGGGCCGCGCCAAGAAGGTGTCGATCACCAAGGAAACCACCACCATCGTCGATGGCGCCGGCAAGAAGAAGGAAATCGAAGGCCGGATCACCCAGATCAAGGCCCAGATCGAGGAAACCTCTTCCGACTACGATCGCGAAAAGCTGCAGGAACGCCTGGCCAAGCTCGCCGGTGGCGTTGCCATCATCCGCGTCGGCGGTGCAACTGAAACGGAAGTCAAGGAACGCAAGGACCGCGTCGACGACGCGCTCAACGCAACCCGCGCTGCCGTTCAGGAAGGCATCGTTGCCGGCGGCGGCACCGCGCTGCTGCGCGCTTCGGTCGCCATCACCGTCAAGGGTGTGAACGCCGACCAGGATGCCGGCATCAACATCATTCGTCGCGCCCTGCAGGCTCCGTGCCGGCAGATCGCAACGAACGCCGGTGATGAAGCCTCGATCGTCGTGGGCAAGATCCTCGACCAGAAGAGCGACACCTACGGCTACAATGCCCAGACCGGTGAATATGGCGACATGATCACCATGGGCATCGTCGACCCGGTCAAGGTTGTCCGCACGGCACTGCAGGACGCGGCCTCGATTGCCGGCCTGCTGATCACCACCGAAGCCATGATTGCAGAACTTCCCAAGAAGGAAGGTGCAGCTGGCGGCGGCATGCCCGACATGGGCGGAATGGGCGGAATGGGCGGCATGATGTAATAAGGCTTTAGCCTTGTTGCAGCCGGTCAACGCACATCGCGTGACTTAAGAAAAGGGCGGTCTCGGGACCGCCCTTTTTTACAGTTTAGGGCAGCCGGGCCGGCAGAGGCCAGATTTCAATCTTGCGATTGTTGCAAAATATGTCATTCGTACCCTAGTATCGCTTCGAAACTTAACTGATAATCAACCATTAAATTGGTGTATCGGGTATGGCGTTTTGATTGCAGAATGGTCTACCCTGAACTTTCATCAACCCCGGCCGGTGGCGAAGACTGATCAGCGGATGCTTCCGCACCAAAGAAGTGCCCGGATCAGAGACTGCTTCAATTCACCGAAACGGGGCCTGCATGATCCTTGACCCGGACGATCGGGGGAAGGTACATGCAGGAAACAGTCGGGCACTGCCGAGGTCTACATTGTTCAAAATTGCTAGGGCAGACAGTATTTCGGGATTCGGCGCTCAGACGCATGGTTTTGACGCGCCTGATCTCGAAGTCATCTCGCATTTCTGTCGTATCGAGGCATTTGAAGCCGATCTGGCAACGGGCGCCTTTCAACTGGGACCTGCGGCACGATACCATCACCAGCTTCCGGAACAGGGCGAGTTCGGGCTTTACAATCTGGTCAAGTGTTACGACGAAGAATATCGCAACCATGTGCTGGAGCTTTACGAGCTGGCGGCAATGCGGCCCTCCTCATTCTGCTTTTCCACCACCATCATTCATGAAGACGGCAGCCAGGTGCCGGTGATGTGCATCGGAGAATCGTCGAACTTCTCCGATTCGGGTGACGGCGCCATCAATGGCGTGTTTGTTTTTCCAAAGTTCAAGCTTCTCAACCAGACCCCTTCGGGCACGCAATAACAACTCCCCGGGCCAGTTTCAGTACGTCTGCATAGTTATATATTTGTGAACGATATGTTCATCATCGTTCAGCTTTCCGCGCTGCACAATTGCCTATAGGTCTCTCTCCAGTTTGAAAACAGGAGAATCCTATGTCAACCAATCTACAGCTTCTCATTGGCCGCGTGCTCATGAGCATCATTTTCATCATGGCCGGTGTCAGCAAGCTTGGCGGCGTCGACGGCACCGCAGGTTACATGGCAAGCATGGGCATTCCGCTGCCTGGCCTTACTGTCTGGCTGGTGATCGCACTCGAGATCCTCGGCGGCTTGGCAATCCTGCTCGGCTTCTTCACCCGTTACGCCGCCTGGGCACTGGCCGCCTTCTGCGTGGCATCCGGCTATCTCGCCCACTTCCAGCCTGAAGACCAGATGCAGATGATCAGCTTCATGAAGAACCTCGCCATCGCCGGCGGTTTCCTGGTTCTGGCCGCAACAGGCCCGGGCAGCCTTTCGGTCGACGCTCGCCGCGCCTGACACGACGCGCATCGGACAAACCGCACCCGTTGAACCCGGCGCTTTCGGCGCCGGGTTTTCTTTGCGCTCAGCTTGTCCAGCGCCCTGATCGAAACGCGACCGTGACGGCCGGATCAGGCCGGCAATCTTCCCGGGGCACGCGCCACGAGTTTGACGATGATCCAGATCGACGCGATCGCAAAAACCACGATCACTGCCAGTTCGATGGTGCGCGAAGCGAAATAGCGCTCGCCGCCCAGCACCATCATCATCAGGCCGACGGTAAGACCGGTTGAAATGAGAACCGCCAGCATTGCCGGCAGAATTTCACCGCGCAAGATCCGCGCGGCTGGATTGACCGCGGAAATCCGGGCCAGAATTGCAAGCAGAAGCATTGATGAGAGGAACACGACCGATCCGATGGTGAATTCCATGATAAACCCCACAATCCAAAATCATCCCGATGCCTGGGACGAGGCTGAACCGGTGGAGAAGCGGCTTTGTGGTTGGCGGAGCCATTCTGCCCGGGTCCGGTCGAACCGGAGCCGAGGGGCGCAAAGGACGCGTGCAGGCCGGGTCTTTCCCGGGTTCGAGAACATTGCCTCAACGCGGCGGGAACGCAAGTGGCTGGCGCGGCGGACCGAAAATAATTCCTGAGCCATCGAACCGGGCGGTGATCCGGACGGACGGGCCGTGCGTAAAGAACAGTACGTCGCAGGAACGTCCCCCCGATCTGACACCCTGCGACAGACTTGGCAGACAGGGTTCCCGATCCCCTGTCGCCGTGGCCGCCTCCTCGCGAGGCGGCCTTTCTTTTTGTGAAGGCCATTCAGCCGGATCAGCCTGCCGAGCGCACAGCCTCGATCAGGGCGTCAATCCGCGGATCGTCGTCATGCCCGGGCTTGCGCGCCCGAACCAGGCACGCCTCGGATCTCAGAATGACGCCATCCGACAGGATGCGCAGATGATTGGCCTTGAGCGTCGATCCGGTGGTGGTGATGTCGACGATGATGTCGGCGGCACCCGAAGCCGGCGCGCCCTCGGTGGCGCCGAGGCTTTCGACGATCCGGTAAAGCTGGATGCCGTGTCGGGTCGAGAAGAAACTCTGAGTCAGCCGCCAGTACTTGGTGGCGATCGCCAGCCGCCGGCCATGGCGGCTGCGGAAGTCTGCGGCCACATCGCCGAGATCGGCCATGCTGTCGACATCCTTCCAGATGTCCGGCACGGCGACCACCACATCGGCATTGCCGAAGCCGAGCCGGGCGGATATTTCCACCCGCTCATCGGCGCGAGCCAGGCTTTCGCGCACGAGATCCTCGCCCGTGACGCCGAAATCGACCGCGCCGGCGCCGACCTCGCGGGCGATCTCGGAGGCCGAAAGGAACGCCACCTCGACGTCGTCGATCCCGTCAATCCGGCCACGATAGCTGCGATCATTGCCGATGGCGGACACGGTCAGTCCGGCGCGGGCGAACACGGCAATTGCGTCGTCCTTCATGCGGCCCTTGGATGGCAGCGCAACGGTCAATGTCATTTGCCGGCCCTCACGCTTTCAATCCGGTCGAGCCAGAGCGAGAACCCCACGGCGGGGATTGGCTC
>JAHJUC010000126.1 GCA_018829385.1 Alphaproteobacteria bacterium | reverse complement strand
TGATCAAGCTTGACATGCCGGCCATGACCATGGTGTTCCGCCTTGCCGACGAGGCGATGCTGGAGCGGATGAAGGAAGGCGACGAAATCGAATTCATCGCCGACCGCGTGAACGGCAAGCTGATGGTCACGGAGCTGAAGTAACAGCCGGAAAGCAAATGACGGGAAGCGGGAGCTTCCCGTCACAGCCACCAAGCGCCGGATCCACAGCAACCCGGGATCCGGTCTTGGGGCGGCCCCGGGCGAACTCCACACCGCAACACACAGCTCAGTTGTAGATGCGCTCATCCATCGGCGTGCGCGCGATCAGATCGGTCAGACCGGTCAGCATGGCAGCTTCGGCGCGGTTGGGCTTGGCATGCGGGTTCCAGACCACATGCACGTCGATGGCCGGCGGGGCCTCGTAGGGCGGCAGCCGCCAGAGCCGTCCGCGCTCCACGTCCTCGCGCACCACGTGCAGCGGCAGCGGCCCGATGCCGAGACCGGCCATGATCATCCGCCGCACCTCTTCGAGATTGGGCGACGTGCCGACAATGCGGGCATCGAGTTGCGCCTCGGCCCGCATCTGCGCCACCGGCCTGAGCGCGTCATCCATCTGGTCGGTGACGAAGCTGACCGACGAATGGCCGGCGAGATCGGCAATGGTGACGCCTTCGCGGCCATAGAGCGGATGGGTGGGCCCGCAGAACAGACCGAAATATTCGCGGAACAGGCGCCGGTACTCCAGTTGCGGGCTGCGGTCCATGACCAGGCAGATGGCCAGCGAGGCGCGCCGCGCCGCAACCGCCGTCAAGGCGCTGCGGCTCGCCATGG
Organism: Alphaproteobacteria bacterium; assembly: GCA_018829385.1. Taxonomy (GTDB): domain Bacteria; phylum Pseudomonadota; class Alphaproteobacteria; order Rhizobiales; family Rhizobiaceae; genus Hoeflea. Next base: position 8,356 of record JAHJUC010000126.1, on the reverse strand, counting down.
CCTCGATCGACAAGGTGGCGCGCGGGTGATCCCTGTGGAACTTGTTCAGCGTCTGGTCGAACAAGGGGCTGATGACGTGGCTCGCCATGACGATGCGCACATGGCCGCTGACCTCGTCTTCGACATCCCTGATCGCTGTGCCGAGACGAAGGATGGCGCCGTGGATATCGATCGCCTCGTCATACAGAAGCCGGCCGGCGGCGGTGAGCTCGAACCGCCCGGGCTTGCGGTTGATCAGCCGCTTGCCGAGCCGGTCCTCGAGCCGCTTGAGCGCGCTTGAGACTGTCGGCTGCTTCAAGCTCAGGCGTTCGGCGGCTTCCGTGACCGAGCGGGAATCGGCAAGCACGAGGAATGTGCGCAGCAGATTCCAGTCGAGATCACGGGCCAATCGTTCGGGTGGAGTGAGGCTGGTCATTTCATTATTGATATCATCAATGCTCGGAATATCAATTATCTATTTGATCAATGTGAATTAACCCAACATCATGATCCCTATAAAAACGCCGGGGAGCGTTGGGAACATGAGCATCGAGCAACGCGAGGCGCGACAGCCTTGGATATTGCTGACGCCGGCACTGACGGCGATTGGCCTGCTGCTGATCGTGCCGCTGGTGTTCATCGTCGTCTATTCGTTCTGGCTCAAGAGCGCGGCCGGCGCCGACACGCCGGGCTTCTTCCTCGACAACTGGCAGGAAGCGCTGACCGACCCCTTCTATCGCGACATCCTGCTCAACACCCTCAAGATTGCCGCGGTGACCACCGTCGCCTGCGCCCTGCTTGGTTACCCGGCGGCCTATTTCATCGCCCGTTCCAGGGGCAACAAGATGGTGCTTCTCGTGCTCCTGATGCTGCCGTTCTGGATCAGCTACATCATCCGCACGATGAGCTGGATCAACATTCTCGGCGTCTCCGGGGCGCTCAATTCGGCATTGATCTGGCTGGGCCTCATCAACGAGCCGATCCAGATGCTTTACAACGAGACCACCGTGATCCTCGGCCTCACGCACTTCCTGCTGCCGTTCATGGTGCTCAACATCTTCGTCAGCCTCGATGGCATCGACACCAATCTCGAGGACGCGGCCTCATCCCTGGGCGCCACGAAATGGCAGGGTTTCCTGCAGGTGACGCTGCCGCTGTCGCTGCCCGGACTGGCCGCCGGCGGGCTGCTCTGCTTTGTCCTGGCCGCCGGCACCTACATCACCCCCGTCATCCTCGGCGGGCCGCGCGACGCGATGTTCGCCAACCTTGTCTACGAGGCCATCATCCGCCAGCTCAACTGGCCGCTCGGGTCGGCCCTGTCGCTGCTGCTGCTGGTGGTGCTCGGCGTCCTGGTGCTGATCTACAACCGCTATCTCGGCATGGCGCAACTGGCGAAGGGGCTTGGCTGATGGGCTGGCGTCTGATCCGCATCTACACGATCCTGGTCTACCTCTTCATGTTCCTGCCGATTGCGGTGGTGGTGCTGTTGTCGTTCAACGCCAACCAGTTCGGCAGTTTCCCGATGACCGGCCTGTCGACGCGCTGGTTCGAGGTGCTGTGGAACAATGATGCGATCATGCGCGCCTTCCGCACCTCGATCACGCTCGGCCTGATGACGGCAGTGATTTCGACCGTCCTCGGGGTGCTGGCGAGCCTCGCGCTGGTACGATACAAGATTCCGGGCCGCAACCTGATCACCACGCTGCTGATAGCGCCGATCCTGGTGCCCGAAGTGGTGCTGGCGGTGGCGCTTCTCCTGTTTCTCAATTTCCTTGATATCGGCAAGAGCTTCACCCTGCTGCTCGCCGGCCACGTCATCTTCACGCTGCCCTTTGTCATCCTGGTGGTGCAGGCGCGGCTGGTCAGCATCAAGCGCGATGTCGAGGAGGCGGCGCTCAGCCTTGGCGCCTCGCCGATGCAGACCTTTTTTGCGATCACGCTGCCGCTGCTGATGCCGGCGGTCGCGGCGGGCGGCCTGTTCGCCTTCACCATCAGCTTCGACGACATCACCGGGACGCTGTTCTGGAAGCCGGGCGGGATCGAGACCGTGCCGACGCAGATTTTCTCGATGCTGCGCAATTCGATCTCTCCCGAGATCAACGCTCTTGGCACGGTCATGATCGTGCTGACGGTCGGGCTGCCGCTGATTGGCGCGGCGATCGCCCGAAGCCTTGCAACAAGAAGCGGTGCGTAAGCCGCCAAGTGAACCTGAACCAGATGGAGAACAAGATGGACGACACAAGACGCTATGAACGACTGCGCGAGCGGTTCCAGAACGGCGATATCAGCCGCCGCAATTTCTTTGGCCTGCTTGGCGCCGCCGGCGCTGCCTATGGCCTGCAGATGCCGTTTGCCCGCCAGGCCTTTGCCGCCGGCGATGTCAGCCAGGTCCGCTTTGACGGCTGGGGCGGCGTTGTCTCGGAAGCCTTCCGCAAATATGCCTTCGACCCCTACACCGCGAAGACGGGCGTCAAGGTTGTCGACGGCACCTTCCCGGGCGGTGACGAATATCTCGCCCTGGTGCGCGCCAGCCAGCCCGGCGAATACAACATCGCCCACCTTTCCGGCGTGTTCGACTATGCCCGCTACGCCAGCTTCGACCTGACCAGCGAACTCAACGTCGCCAACATTCCCAACATGGCCAATGTCATGCCGGCGCTGATGAACGCCTTCAAGACGATCACGCCCGACAGCCTCAGTGCCGCGCCTTACGATTACGGCACCACGGGTCTCGCCTATAACCGCAAGTTCATCTCCGACGACGAGATGAAGGAAAAGGGCGCCAGGATCCTCATCGACGAAAAATACAAGGGCAAGATCGGCGGCTGGAGCGATTGGCGCACCCGCATGTGGTACGCGGCGTTGCAGACCGGACAGGATCCCAACGACATCAAGGATGTTGAGGCCGCCTGGGAAGCCGTGCGCAAGCACCGCGATCTGGCGCTGAAATACTGGGCGTCCGGCGCCGAGCTGATGAGTCTCCTGGCCGAGGAGGAAATCCACGTCACCGAGGGCTGGTCGGGCCGCATCTACGCGCTGCAGGAACAGGGCCACGACATCGGCTACTACGATCCGCCGAACGGGTTTGGCTGGCAGGAGTGCCTGTTCGTGCTGAGAGGCAGCCCGATGGCGGCCTGCGAGGAACTGCTCAACTTCATGCTCGACAAGGACACCTCGATTGCCGTGGCCGAAGGCCAGAGCTATCCGCCCGCGCTCGACCCGACCAAGGTCGATCTCGGCGCCAAGATTCCGAAACTTCCCGCGTTCGATCCGACCGGCACGCTTGCCGGCCTGACCTTTGCCAATCCGGACTACTGGAACGGCAACGAGGCGGAATGGTCCAAGGAATTCGGCCGCGTCCAGCGCGGTTACTGAACCTGAAACCGGTCCCGCCGTCGCGGCGGGGCCGGCCCCCTGCAAACCCGGAGGCATGATGCTGTGAGCGCCGTATCCCTGAGCAATATCGTCAAGCGCTTTGGCGACTACACCGCCGTGCACCAGATGTCGCTGGAGATAGAAGAGGGCAGTTTCGTCACCCTGCTCGGACCGTCTGGCTGCGGCAAGACCACGACATTGCGCATGATCGCCGGCCTGCTCGACCCGACGGAAGGGGAGATCGCCATCAAGGGCAAGCGCGTCAACGATGTGCCGATCCACAAGCGCAATCTCGGCCTGGTGTTTCAGAACTACGCGCTGTTTCCGCACAAGACCGTTGCCGAGAACGTCGCCTTCGGCCTCAACTATCGCAATGTCCCAAAGGATGAAGCCAGGCGCAAGGTCGCCGCGGCGCTGGAGCTGGTGCAACTGCCCGATCTCGGGGCGCGCTATCCGAAGGAACTTTCGGGCGGCCAGCAGCAGCGCATAGCGCTGGCCCGCGCCATCGTCATCGAACCGGACGTGCTGCTGCTCGACGAGCCGCTGTCGGCGCTCGACGCCAATCTGCGCGAAGACATGCGGGTTGAACTCAAGCGCATTCAGCAAAGCATCGGCGTGACCACGGTATTCGTCACGCATGACCAGACCGAGGCGCTGGCCATGTCCGACCAGATCATCGTCATGTCGGAAGGCCGCGTCGAACAGGTTGGCGCGCCGGAAGAGGTCTACAACACGCCTGCGACCGAGTTTGTCGCCAAGTTCCTTGGCGCCTCGAACCTGCTTTCCGCCCGCTGCGCGGACATGGCGGGCGGCGACATCGCGCTCGAACTGCCGGGCTTTCCGAAAATTGCAATCCCCAGGGATCGCGCCCCGAGGGTTTCCGGCCCCGGTCCGGTGCGGCTGGTGATCCGTGCCGAAAAACTGCATCTGAAAGCTGAAGGGACGCCGGCGGATGGCTTGCTGTCGGTCGATGCGGTTGTCGAGAACGTCGACTATCAGGGTCAGTCCGCCCGCTACTTCGTCCGTGTCGGCGATCATCAGATGCAGGCCATCAACATGATCGAAGACCACCCCTTTGCCACGGGAGCCAAGGTGTCCCTGCAGTTCCGCGCCAGGGACTGCGCCGCGCTTCCGGTGGAGAGCCCTTCGTGAAACCCGAAAGCCATCTGTTCTACCAGACCCGCGCCCGCCGCCCGGTGCTGGCCGAAGCCCACGGCGTGTACATGTGGGATGTCGACGGCAGGCGCTATCTCGACGGCTCGTCCGGCGCCATGGTGTCCAATATCGGCCATTCCAACCCCCGGGTGCTGGACGCCATGCGCCGGCAGATGGAAAAATCCACCTTTGGCTACCGGCTGCATTTCGAAACCGAGGCAAGCGAACAGCTTGCCGCAAAAGTGGCATCGCTCTCGCCTGAAGGCATGGAAAAGGTCTTCTTTGTCTCCGGCGGATCCGAGGCCGTGGAAAGCGCCATCAAGCTGGCGCGGCAATATGCCGTGACCGTCGGGCAGGGATCGCGCTGGAAGGTGATCTCCCGCGACCCGAGCTACCATGGCTCCACCCTTGGCGCCCTGGCGCTGACCGGCTACGCGCCATTGTCCGATCCGTTCCTGCCGATGATGCAGGCGATGCCGAAGATCCCGGCGCCGCGGGCCTATCTCGATGGCCTGGCGATGGAGGATCCCGCGACCGGCGCCCATTACGCGGCCATGCTCGAGGCCAGGATCCTCGAGGAAGGGCCCGACACGGTGCTGGCCTACATCCAGGAGCCGATCGGAGGCGCGTCGACGGGAGCGCTGGTGCCGCCCGCCGGATACATGCAGGCGGTCCGCGAGATCTGTGACCGCTACGGCGTGCTGCTGATCCATGACGAAGTGATGTCGGGCGGCGGGCGCACCGGCAAGTTCATGGGCGCGGAGCATTTCGGCGTCGAGCCCGACATCATTGCCATCTCCAAGGGGTTCGGCGCCGGATACGCACCATTGGGCGCGATGATTGCCACGGACCGGCTGATCGATCCGGTGCTGGATGCCGGCGGGTTTCTGCATGGTCATACCTATGCCGGCAATCCGCAGGCCTGTGCGGCTGGCTTGGCGGTGCTCGAGGAAATCGAAACCGGTGGATTGATGCAGAATGCCGCCCGCATCGGCGCCCTGCTCAAGGCGCGGCTTGAAAACCTGATGCAGCGGTTTTCCTTCATTGGCGATGTGCGCGGCGAGGGTCTGCTGCTGGCCTTCGAGCTGGTGTCCGACCGGGAGACAATGCAGCCGCTGCCAAAGGCGCTCAATGCCTATCTCGAACTGGTGGAACTCGCCTATGCCGAAGGCCTGATCATCTATTCGCGGCGCACGCGCGGCGGCATCGAAGGCGACCATTTCCTGGTCTGTCCGCCGATGATCATCACCGAAGGGCAGGTCGACGAACTCATCGACATGCTGACCACGGCACTCGACAGGTTCGCCGCCCGGGCCGGGCTTGCGTTCGAGACGGTCTGACCGGGGATTTGCATGTCGAAGATCATCATCTCCTGCGCCGTCACCGGCTCGATCCACACGCCGTCGATGTCACCCTATCTGCCTGTGACTGCCGAGGCGATCGCGGACCAGGCGATCGGCGCGGCGGCCGCCGGTGCGGCAATCCTGCACCTGCACGCCCGCGATCCGCGGGATGGGCGCCCCTCGTCCGCCGTCGCGGACTACATGGCGTTCCTTCCCGCCATCAAGGTCGCGACCGATGCGGTGGTCAATCTCACCACCGGCGGCAGCGCGGTGATGACCATGAAACAGCGTCTCGCCGGGCCGATGGCCGCGGAGCCGGAAATGTGTTCGCTCAACATGGGCACGATGAATTTTGCACTCTACCCGATGCTCGGCAAGCGCACTGAATGGCTTCATGACTGGGAAGAGCCCTTCCTGCGCGAGTCCGACGACCTGGTCTTCAGGAACACGCCCCGCGACATCGAAACCGTGCTGCGGCTGATGGGGCACGAGCGCGGCGCGCGGTTCGAGTTCGAATGCTATGATCTCGGCCATCTGCATATGCTGCATCATTTTGTCGAACGCGGTCTGGTCAGGGCGCCGATCTTCATCCAGTTCGTCATGGGGGTCCTGGGCGGTGTTGCCGCCGAGCCCGAGCACCTGGCCTATCTCAAGCAAACCGCCGACAGCCTGTTTGGCGACGACTACATGTTTTCCGTGCTTGCCGCCGGCCGCCGGCAAATGGCCCTGGCCAGGCTCGGCGCCACCATGGGCGGCCATGTGCGGGTCGGGCTTGAAGACAATCTCTACATCGCGCGCGGCCAGCTGGCGCAGTCCAATGCCGAGCAGGTGGAGATGGTGCGCGAGATCGTCGAAGCAATCGGCCGCGAGGTGGCAACCCCCGACGAGGCGCGTGCGATGCTTGAGCTGAAAGGCAGGGACAGGGTGAGATTTTGAAGAAGAATGACATCAGCATCAGCCGCGCCATGCCGGAAGGTGTGGCAGACCTGAACCGGGCACTGGCCGATCTGTCCGCCGGCATGAAGGCCTGTGAGCCATTGGGAGACGAGGCATGAAGGCGATATTCGACGAGCGTCAATGGGCGCATGATCCGAAGCATTTCATGGCCAATGGCAGGCTGTCCGCCAATCCGGAGCAGCCGCAGCGGATCGCGGAACTGACCCGCGGCGCCCGGGCCGCGGGATGCGATTTCCTCGCGCCGGCCGATCACGGGGCCGGCCCGATCGCCGAGATCCATTCGCCCGAATATCTCAGTTTTCTTGAAACCATCCACGACCGCTGGCTGCGCACCGAAGGCGCCTCCGAAGAGGTGGTCCCGAACATTCATCCGGACCGGCGCACCGCCAGCTATCCGAGTTCCGCGGCCGGCCAGGCCGGCTTTCACCAGGCGGACACGTCCTGTCCGATCGCCGCTGGAACCTGGCAGTCGGCCTACTGGTCCGCGCAGACGGCGCTGAGCGCGGTTGATAGCGTGTTGGGCGGCGACCGTCAGGCCTATGCCCTGTGCCGCCCGCCCGGTCACCATGCATTTGGCGATCTGGCCGGCGGGTTCTGCTTTCTCAACAATTCCGCCATTGCCGCGCAGGCGCTGCTGCGCTCCGGCCGTCGTCCGGCAATTCTCGATATCGACGTGCATCACGGCAACGGCACGCAAGGCATCTTCTATCACCGCCGCGATGTGCTGACGGTGTCGATCCATGCCGATCCGGCCCGGTTCTATCCGTTCTACTGGGGCCATGCAGCCGAGCGTGGCGAGGGCGAGGGAATGGGATACAATCTCAACCTGCCGCTGCCGCGAGGCACCGAAGACATGGACTATCTGGCTTCGCTGGAAGTAGCACTCGCCCGGATCCGGTCGTTCGGCGCCGATGTCCTGGTGCTGGCATTGGGGCTCGATGCGCACGAGAACGACCCGTTCCATGGCTTCAAGGTCACCACTCCGGGTTTTGCCAGCATCGCTGCGTCGATTGCGGGACTGGACCTGCCGGCAGTCATCGTGCAGGAAGGCGGCTATCTGTCCTCCGACCTGGGCGACAATCTGACCAGCTTTCTCAACGGGTATCAGTCAGGATGAGCATATTTTCCGACATTCTGGTGATCGGCGGCGGCATTGCCGGCATCAGCGCGGCCGCCCGGCTGGCGCCTGACGCGAAGGTCACCGTGCTCGAGGCAGAGCCGATGATCGGCCATCACTCCTCCGGGCGTTCCGCGGCGATCTTCATCCGCAATTACGGCAATGCCACCCTGCGGGCGCTCAATGCGGCCTCGGCGCCGTTTCTGGCCGACCCCGAAGGCGTGTCGGACTTGAGCCTGCTGTCGCCACGCGGCGAATTGCTGCTGGCAACGGATGAGGATCTGCCGAAGTTCGACGCCTATCTCGATGGCAGCGACGGGCTGGAACGGTTGTCGCCCGCCCAGGCGCTGGAGCTGGTGCCGATCCTGCGGCCCGACGCCATCGCCGCCGCCGCCATCGAATGGGACGCGCAGGACATCGATGTCGACCG
>JAHJUC010000125.1 GCA_018829385.1 Alphaproteobacteria bacterium | reverse complement strand
TCTGCGCGCAGTGCTTGATCCGCTCTCGGGGCTGCTGTTTCCCGCCGGGACGCCGGTCTGCCCGCGCAGCCTGCCGATTTTTGACGGTGAATCGCGGGCCACGCTGCATCTGAGCCCGAAAAGCGTGCGTCCCTACCGGACGAAAGGCTTCAAGGGCGATGCCATCGTCTGCAGCGTCCGGTTCGAGCCGAATTCCGGCTACCGGAAAAATTCGTCCGGCATCAGGTACCTTGAAGGCGTCAAGGGCATGGAAGTCTGGTTTGCCAAGCACGAGAGCCTGGGTTTGTATGGACCGGTCTATGCCCAGGTGCCGACAAAGATCGGCAAGGTGATTGTTGCGGCCACGAGAATTGGCGGATAGGATTTGGAAATCCCTTGGGCGCGAGGATCGTGCCCAGGGGATTTTTTCGATTGCCTGAGAGCCATCGTTGCGCAAGTCGATCGGACGCGGTGCAGCGTGTGCGGTGGGAGTGACATGATGCGAAACATTCCCACGCTTGTCGGATTTTCCGCCATCGTGATGTGGTCGGCGCTGGCTGTGCTGACGGCTGCCTCGGGTACAATGCCGCCTTTCCAGCTTTCGGCGATCTGTTTTCTGGTCGGGTCGCTGATCGGACTTGCCGCGATGCTGAAGGATCCGAAGCGGTTCCAGGCCTTCCGGCAGCCGGCCAGGGTCTGGGCGCTCGGGCTGTTCGGGCTGTTCGGCTACCATTTTCTCTATTTCACGGCGCTGAGAAACGCGCCCGCCGTTGAAGCCGGCCTCATCGCCTATCTCTGGCCCTTGCTGATCGTTGTGGGATCGGCGCTGCTGCCGGGCGAGCGGCTGGGCTGGCACCATGTCGCCGGCGCCCTGATGGGGCTGGCGGGAACGGCGCTGATCCTGGTCCGGGGCGCAGAGGGCGGCTTCGGCGGCGGCAACCTGATCGGCTATGGCGCCGCGGGCCTCTGCGCACTGACATGGTCGGGCTATTCGCTGATGTCGCGGCGGTTCGGCGCGACCCCGACCGATGTGATTGCCGGGTTCTGCGTGATCTCGGCGGTGCTGTCGGCGATCTGCCATGTCTTTCTCGAAACAACGGTGTGGCCGGAAACCTCCGGTCAATGGCTGGCCGTCATCGGCCTCGGTCTCGGACCGGTCGGTCTGGCGTTTTACGCCTGGGACTACGGGGTCAAGAAAGGCGATATCCAGGTGCTGGGCGTGGCAAGCTACGCCGCGCCGCTCTTGTCGACGCTGATTCTGATCCTGTTCGGGCACGGCAAGGCGAGCCTCGGTATTGCGGTCGCCTGCCTGCTGATCACCGGAGGGGCCTTCCTGGCGGCGAAGGATCTGCTCAAAGGCAAGGTGCCGGTCAGAGGGAAGCTTTCGGCGTGACCGGGCCGCTTGGCACCATGGGCGTCGTCGGAGCCGGGCTGTCGGCGATTTCGATGCTGGGTTTCGTGATCTACCTTTTCATGCTCGGTCGGCCGTCGTCGCTGACACGGACCATTGCCAAGACGGTGGCTGTCGGGGCGCTGGCGGCTCTGGCGCTGCACCTGGGCGGTTCGTGGCTGCTGGTGCTGGCGCTGATCCTGTCGGCTCTTGGCGATGCGTTCCTGGCGCATGAGGGCGACGTGGCCTTTCTGGGCGGGTTGGGCAGCTTCCTCGCCGCCCATATTGCCTATGCGGTGCTGTTTCTCACCATTGGACCGGGATTTGCCGATGCGTCGCTGCCCGGCCTGCTGGCGGTCATCGCATTCGGCGCGGGCATGGGAACGCTGATGGTTCGCAAGGCCGGGCCGCTCGCCTTGCCGGTGGCGGCCTATGTTCTGGCGATTGCCGTGATGGGGCTTGGCGGGGTGACGCTCGGCGGGCTGGTTCTGATCGGCGCGGCGCTGTTCATGGCGTCCGACGCCATTCTCGGATCGGAGAAGTTCCTGATGCCCGAGAACAGCCCGCTGCGGCGGCTGACGAGCCCGGCGGTGTGGGTACTCTACTACGCCGGCCAGGTGCTGATCACGCTTGGCCTTTTGGCCTGACCGGGGCGCCTTCGAAAGGCGAGGGACGCCAATCGGGCGGCGCCATCTCGAAGCTTGCGAATTCAAAGCCCGGCGCCACCGTGCAGCCGACCAGCGTCCAGGCGCCGAGCGAGGCCGCCGACTGCCAGCAATTGGCGGGCACGACGATCTGCGGCCGCTCGCCGGACGCCAGGTTCATGCCGAGCCGGTGGGATTGAGCATTGCATCCATCGGCCGAGAGCGTGAGAGCCAGCGGTCCGCCGCCGTACCAGTGCCAGATTTCCACTGCGTCGGTGACGCGATGCCAGTGCGAACAGTCGCCGCCTTCAAGCAGATAGTAGATCGCCGTCGAATGGCCGCGCTCACCGCCCGCGGTGTCGCGGAAGGTTTCGCGATACCAGCCGCCTTCCGGATGCTCTCGCATGCCGAGAAGGGCTATGATCTCGCGGGCCGACATCGACGCATTCATGGTCAGAAACTGTCCTTGCGCCGGCGCAGTTCGGCAAAGACCTCGACATCGCTGGCGCTCTCCATGCCCAGCTGCTTGCGGATGGCCGGGTCGCCTGTCCGCATGAAAGGATTGGTGCGCTTTTCGAACCCGATCGTGGTGGGCAGCGTCGGAAGCCTTTTCGAGCGGAGTTCGTCGATTTCCTTTGCGCGCTTGGCAAGTGTCTCGTTGTCCGGATCGACGGAGACGGCGAAGCGGGCGTTCGACTGGGTGTATTCGTGGCCGCAATAGACGCGGGTTTCGTCGGGAAGTTCTGCGAGACGGGAAAGGGAGCCGTACATATCCTGGGGCGAGCCTTCGAAGAGACGACCGCAGCCGAGAGCGAACAGCGTGTCGCCGGCAAACAGCAGACCCTCATCGGGAATGTAGAAACAGACATGGCCCGCGGTATGGCCCGGCGTCGAGATGACATTGACGGTCCTGCCCGCGAAATCGAAGGTGTCGCCATCGCTCACGGTCTGGGTCAGTCCGGAAATCTTTGCCGCCTCGGCGGCCGGTCCGATGATTTTCGGCGACCAGGTTTCGGCAAGCGCCGGGATGCCCTCGACATGATCGGGGTGGTGATGGGTGATGAACAGGTGCGAGAGCTTCCACCCATCCTGGCCCAGGCGACCGGCAATCCTCGATCCGTCCGGGGCGTCGATGCTTGCGGTCTCGCCGGTCAGCGGATCATGCAGGATGACGCCGAAATTGTCCTGCCTGCAGGTAAATTGCTCGATCAAGAGGCTGGTCATGGGGGTTCCTAATGCAAATTTTGAATCGGTCACGAGAGAATAGCGGCTGTCGTGGCACGCGTCACCACAAGGCCGCCATTTTGGACCATGTGATGGAGCCAGATCCGTTGCAATCCGTTCTCCATGATAGTTAGTTGGCGCGCGGCGTGTGTCGAGAGGAGCGGCAGATGAAGTTGTATTTCAGCAGGAATCCGAATCCCCGGCTGGCGGTCGCGGTGGCGCAATATCTCGACGCGCCTGTTGAATTCGAGTTTGCGGCGCCGTTCGCGGAGGGACAGGCTGCCCGATTTTCCAAGTTGAACCCCAATTTGAGCATTCCGATCCTGGAAGAAGACGGCGCTACCCTCTGGGAGGCTGACGCGATTGCCTGCAGGCTTTCCCGATCCATGGGATCCAACTTCTGGCGCACCGGTGACGACGAACCGGACATGATCCGATGGATCAGTTGGGGAAAGGCGAATTTTGTCCATGCCTGCGACATGGTCCACTTCGAACGGGGGACAAAACAGCGCTACGGAATTGGCCCCGTGGATGAGGGAAATGTCGAAGACGGATTGCAGCGGTTTCTGGCGGCAGGCGCCATTCTCGAAGCGCATCTCTCGTCAAGAGAGTGGCTTTCCGGAGATGCTCCGTCCTACGCTGATTTCCGCATGGCGACCTTCCTGCCCTTCAATGACGTTGCGAAATTGCCACTTGAAGGGCTGGAGGCCATAAGCCGCTGGTATAGCCGGCTTGAGGAGCTTCCTTCATGGCGACAGCCATTCGAGGGATTGCAGGCTCCTGAGCTGCCACCCGTTCCGAGCTAAGGACAGCCAGGGCAACCTGCCTCGGAGGCCTCATTCACGAAATGAGTGCTTTACTGGTGTTAGGTCCGGATTGAACGTGTAAGGTTCTGGTCTGATCCGAGCCATGAAATCAGGCCTACCGACATGCATGCCGACATCGTTGATCTGAGACAGTTCTATCACTCGCGGCTTGGCATGGTTGCCGAGCATTCTGTCGCCATGGCGTTGTCATCGATCTGGGCGAGCTTGCCGGGCGAGCGGTTGATGGGACTGGGTTACGCGACGCCGTATCTGGACCGGTTCGGGCCTGATGCGGAACGGACGTTTGCGTTCATGCCCGCGGGCCAGGGTGCGGTGAACTGGCCGGCCGGCGGGCCATCCGCCACGGCGCTGGTGTTCGATGAAGAGCTGCCATTGCCCGACGCGTCGCTGGACCGCGTGCTGATGGTGCACTCGCTGGAATTTGCCGAAAACCCGCGCGAAACCCTGAAGGAGCTGTGGCGGGTGCTGGCGCCTGGCGGGCGGCTGGTGATCGTTGCGCCCAACCGGCGCGGCATGTGGGCCCGGTTCGAGCACACGCCCTTCGGCGCCGGGCGTCCCTATTCGCGCGGCCAGCTTGTGACGATCCTGCGCGAAAGCAATTTCACGCCCGGCGCTTTCGCCGAGGCGCTGTTCTTCCCGCCCTCGAGGCGCGGGGTGATCCTGCGCATGCAACGGGTCCTTGAACGACTTGGCCGCAGATTGTGGCCGGTGTTTTCCGGCGTGATCATCGTGGAGGCGCAGAAACGGCTTTACCAGGGCCTGCCGGTCGCCGCACGCGCGTCGCGCCGGGTGTTCGTGCCGGTGCTTTCGCCGCAGACGTCGCGTGCCTCGCACCGCGAAGCCAAATCGCACAAGGCGCCGGTCTGACGGAGCGTCGCTCTCGACAAGATCGACGCGAGAGGCTATTTGCGCGGTCTCAGCCTTGGTTTTCAGCTTGCAAGGAACCTTCTTCATGAGCAGCACCGACATGCCCCGCCCGAAACCGGGCGTTATGGATATCGCGGCCTATGTGCCGGGGCGCGAGACCGCCCATGGCGTGGCCAAGGTCTACAAGCTGTCCTCCAATGAATCGCCGCTGGGGCCCAGCCCCAAGGTCGCCGAGGCGCTGGCGGCAAAGAATGCCAACCTGGCCCTCTATCCGGATGGTTCCGCGCATGTGCTGCGCGATGCGATCAGCCGTACCTACGGGCTCAATCCGGACAACATCATGTGCGGCAACGGCTCGGACGAGCTGCTCGGCCTATTGTGCCAGACCTATCTGGCGCCAGGTGACGAGGGCCTGTTCACCGATCACGGATTCCTCGTCTACAGGATCCAGGTCCTGGCTGCGGGCGCCACGCCGGTTTCGGTTCCCGACACCGATGACCTTGTGGCGGATGTCGATCGCATCCTGGGTGCGGTAACCGAGCGGACCAAGCTGGTCTTCCTGGCCAATCCGAACAACCCGACCGGCACTTACCTGCCGGTCAGCGAAGTCCGGCGCCTGCATGCAGGCCTGCCCGGTCACGTGATCCTGGTGCTCGATGCGGCCTATGCCGAATATGTCCGGCGCAATGACTACGAGGCCGGCATCGAGCTGGTTTCGGCCAATGCCAACGTGGTGATGACCCGGACCTTCTCGAAGATTCACGGGCTTGCAGGTCTGAGGATCGGCTGGATGTATGCGCATGAGGCGATCATCGACGCCTGCAACCGGGTGCGTGGGCCGTTCAATGTCAACGCTCTGGCACTCACCGCCGGCGCCGCGGCGATCAGCGACCGGGCGCATGTCGAGCGTGCCGTCGAGCACAATGAAAAATGGCTTGGCCGCGTCGTCGAGGCGATCGAGGCCATGGGGCTGTCGGTGACGCCGTCGGTCGGCAATTTCGTGCTGATTCATTTCCCCACGACGCCGGGCAAGACCGCGGCTGAAGCGGACGAGTATCTCTCGTCGCGCGGCTACATCTTGCGGCGAGTGGCGGGCTATGGCCTGCCGGATGCGCTCAGGCTGACAATCGGCAGCGAGGAAGCCAATCTTGGCGTGATCGAAGCGCTGAAGAGCTTTATGGCTTGAGTGACATGACCAAACCGCTGTTCAAGACCATCGCGCTGATCGGTATCGGCCTTATCGGTTCGTCGCTGGCGCGGGTGATCCGCGCCAAGGGGCTGGCCGGTCATGTGGCGATCGCCACGCGAAGCGAAGCGACGCTGGAGGCCGCGCGCGAGCTCGGTCTGGGAGACAGCTATTTCAGTTCGAACGCGGACGCCGTCGCCAATGCCGACCTGGTGATCGTCTCGGTTCCGGTCGGTGCTTCGGAGGCGGTGGCCCGGGAAATCGGGCCGCATCTGAAACCGGGCGCAATCGTCACCGACGTAGGCTCGACCAAGGCGTCGGTGGTCCGGCAGATGCAGCCGCATATGCCTGGAAACGTCCATTTTGTCCCCGGGCATCCGATCGCGGGCACCGAGCAAAGCGGCCCGGAGGCAGGCTTTGCCGAATTGTTCGAGGGGCGCTGGTGCATCCTGACGCCGCCGGCGGGCACCGATGCCGAGGCAATCGCACGGCTGACCGATTTCTGGGAAGCTTGCGGCTCGACGGTCGAGCAGATGGATCCCGACCACCATGACCTGGTGCTGGCGATCGTGTCGCATCTTCCGCACATCATTGCCTACAACATCGTCGGTACGGCCGATGATCTGGAAGCGGTGACGAAATCCGAGGTGATCAAGTACTCGGCTTCGGGTTTCCGGGATTTCACCCGACTGGCAGCGTCCGATCCGGTGATGTGGCGCGATGTCTGCCTGCACAACAAGGATGCGATCCTTGAAATGCTGGCGCGGTTTTCCGAGGATCTGTCGTCGTTGCAGCGGGCAATCCGCTGGGGCGACGGCGACAAGCTGTTCGAACTGTTCACCCGGACCCGCGGCATTCG
>JAHJUC010000788.1 GCA_018829385.1 Alphaproteobacteria bacterium | reverse complement strand
CCAGCGGCCAGAATGGCCGCGGCGTCCCCTGCGACGCAAACTAGACCGGAGAGCAACGGAAGATTTTGATCTGGCTCAACCGAAATGCAGAATCCCGCCAAGCTCAGGACATGAGGGATCATTCGTGGGAGTTGCCATTACGGAGAAAGCTCCTCTATTCTGTGCCGGCCGATATTGACAATTAAGGCAGTTCGCTCCGGTGCATCATTGCGCGCTTCAAGGTGACCTGCATTTTCCGGTCTGCTCCCTGCCCGCCAGGCCAGCCAGACCACGACAAGAGGATTGCCAATGAGTTTCGCCTCGAACCTGCTCCCGCCGCTTCTTGCCACCGCCTGCCTGCTTCTCGCCGCGGCTTCGGCTCACGCCACGATCGCCAACCGTTTCGATTGCAGCGGCCCCGGGATCTCGATCACGCTGACGCTCGACCCGGACAGCGGGACGGCGACACTTCTCAGCCCGCGCGGCACCGACGAGCTGAGCCCGGAAAGCGCCGGGATCTGGCGCGACGACACGCAGGAGCTGCAGTTCTTCGCCGACGAGATGCCGCCCACCCTGTGGATGGGACCCGAACAGTTCACCTGCCGGGCGATTTTGGGCTGATTGCCGTCGGCTCCGCCGGAGACGCCGGCCGGATGCCGGAGCACGTCCCTAAGGCCTGTGTCATTCCGGCACAGCTGAAACTGGCACGGTTCATGCTCCGTGCACGGCATGAGCACGACCCGTCACATTCCGAGCCGCCGCACCTTCCTGACCCTCGCTGCGGGGGCCGGCGCGGCAAGCCTTCTGGCGCCGCTTCACGCTGCCCGGGCGGCGGATACGCTGTTTGCCCAAGTCGACCTGCGCGGCGGGCTGGACGCCGACCTGTCCGGCCTGCTTCCGGATGCGGCGGACGACCAGAGCCGGCTGTTCCAGCGCGCCATCGACGAGGCGGCCGCCGCGGGGCGGATCCTCAGGCTGCCGCCGGGCAGCTATGTCGTCTCCAACATCGACCTGCCCGACGGCGCCCGCATTGCCGGCGTGCCCGGCGCGACGCGGCTGATCTATGGCGGGCGCGGCCATTTCATGCTGGCCGAGGGAGCGCGGCGAATCGAACTCAGCGGCCTCACGCTCGACGGCGCCAACCAGCGGCTGGGCGGCCATGTTTCCGGGCTCGTCCACCTGCGCGGCGTCAGCGAGGCGGTGATCGAGGACATGGCGATCGCCGGCGCCGACGGGCACGGGGTGACGCTGGAGGCCTGCGGCGGGCGGATCCATCACACGGAAATTTTTGGCGCGCGGCTGGCGGGGATCTATGCGGTTGAAAGCCGCGGGCTGTCGATCACCCGCAACGTGGTGCGCGACTGCGCCAATGGCGGCATCCTGGTGCACCGCTGGTCGGTGGGCGAGGACGGAACGCTGATCGACGGCAACCGGGTGATGCGGATTGCCGCGCGCGCCGGCGGCACCGGGCAGAACGGCAACGGCATCAACATCTTCCGCGCCGGCAACGTGATGGTGACCAACAACCACGTCTCCGATTGCGCCTTCTCGGCGATCCGCGCCAACCAGGCGAGCAACATCCAGATTACCTCCAACCAGGCGATCCGGTCGGGCGAGACGGCGATCTATGCCGAGTTCTCCTTCGAGGGCGCGGTGATTGCGTCGAACCTGGTCGACGGCGGCACGGTGGGGATATCGGTGGCCAATTTCAACGAGGGCGGACGGCTCGCCGCAGTCAGCGGCAACATCATCCGCAATCTTTCGACGCAAGGCCCGTATCCTGCCGAATATGCCGGCTTCGGCATCGGCATCGCCATCGAGGCGGATGCGGCGGTGACCGGCAACGTCATCGAGGGCGCGCCGAAATGGGGCGTGCTGATGGGCTGGGGCCCGTTCCTGCGCTCGGTCAATTTCACCGGCAACACGATCCGCAACTCGGGCGCCGGCGTCGCCGTCTCGGTGGTCGAGGGCGCCGGCTCGGCGCTGATCTCCGGCAACATGTTCGACACCACCCCCGCCGGCGCCATCATCGGCTGCCGCTGGAACGAGGTGGTGACCAAGGACCTCGCCAAGGTTGGCGCGGGGCGGTTCAAGCACCTGACGCTGGAGCGGAATGTGGTGGCTTGAGGGGTGTGGGGGCTGCGCGGGCGGGGTGGGGTATGGCCCGGAGGCGGCCTGTGGAGATGAAGCCGGGGGAGCAGACATCCGGGTTTACGAGCCGGGCAGCGCTTTCGGCCCAAGCCGGACCTTTAGGTGGTTCATTTCAAACGTCCGCTTTGCGCCTCAAGTCGGACGTATCACGGCTATCGCTTGAATCCTGAAAACTGCCGCTCTTTGCTACTTCTTGACCGGAGCTCCTTTCTTCGTGCTGTCGCCACCCCGTTTGGGGCCACTCTGCGGTGTGGGCGAAAAGTCTTCTACGTGCTCGTGCGTGAAGCCTTCTACGTGCTCGTGCGTGAAGCCCTGAGCGGGCTTTGTAATGCGAGTGGTGCCGGAGCCGGATGCCGGCTTGGAAGGGTCTCTTGCCATAGGAACTCTCTCCTTTCTGGGTAAATGAAACAACGAAATGTCAATCGACTGATGCGCTTGGACCAAATCCAGTCTTCGGATCGCTGAACATTGTCCAAATTTGAAACGATAATCAATCGATTATCCCAAATTCCCTATGGTGCGTGCTGTTTGACGCGAAGGTCGCCTAATTATGCCCGCTGGGCAAGCATTTTCAGCACGGAGCGGTGTCTGCGGTCGCGCCAATGGCTGGAACTGGGCGGATCGGGCCGCGAAGCCGCAGTGTCCTTGCCCGGCGGCATCGAATGTCCGCTTCAGACAAACTTCAGCGCGTGTTCGCATCTGCGGGAAATGTCCGCACTCCGCCCGGTTGTGGACCTTCGGCCAGCGGGCGCGCGCGGCAACTTTCAGTGCCTTGCACAGGCGGTCCAATTGACCACCTCCCCCCCACCCCCCAAACACAAAACGAGCGGGCATTGCTGCCCGCTCGGTGCCGCATCTCCCGGATGCCATCCAGGGCGCTCCCCTCGCCGGGCGCCCTGGGCTTTTCTCAAGCCTTACTTCGACTTTTCGGCGATCAGCGCCTTGGCCTGGTCGATCAGGGCCTTGCCGTCGATGCCCTGGCCGTCCATTTCGGCGACCCAGCGGTTGATCACCGGCTGGGCGGCCTCCTTCCAGCGGGCGACTTCGGCCTCGTCGAGCTTGATGATGGTGTTGCCGGCGGCAACCCCGATGTCGCGGCCGGGCTTGTCGTAGGCCTCCATCACTTCGGCGGCGAAGGACGAGAGCTTGGCGCCGGATTCGGCGTCGAGGATGGCGCGCAGATCGTCGGGCAGCGCGTCATACTTGGCCTTGTTCATGACCAGCACGATGGTGGCGGTGTAGAGTGCCTCGGGGCCACCGAACTCGGTGTGGTTCTTGACCAGTTCCGTGAGCCGGATCGAGGGCGTGACTTCCCAGGGGATGACGGTGCCGTTGATGACGCCCTTGGACAGGGATTCGGGAATGGCCGGCAGCGGCATGCCGACCGGCTCGGCGCCGAGTTCGGAGAGCATGTCGTTGATCACCCGGGTCGGGCCGCGCAGGGTCTTGCCCTTCATGTCCTCGAGCTTGTTGACCGGCTCGCTGGTGTGGATCACGCCGGGGCCGTGGACCCAGGCGCCGAGCACCTTGAGATCCTTGTATTCGTTGCTCTGGAAATCGGTGGCGACCATCTCCCAGTAGGCGAGCGAGGTGGCGATCGGGTTGGTCATCATGAACGGCAGCTCGAAGACTTCCGTGCGCGGGAAGCGGCCGGGCGTGTAACCGACCACGGTCATGGTCATGTCGGCAACGCCGTCGCGGGCCTGGTCCATCAGGTCGGACGGGCGGCCGCCGAGCGACATGGCGTCGAAATGCTCGATCTTGATGCGGCCGCCGGAGAGTTCGGCCAACCGGTCGCCCCAGGGCTTGAGAATGTGCTTCGGCACTGTCGCCACCGGCGGCAGGAACTGGTGCAGCCTGAGCGTCACCTCCTGGGCGAAGCTTGTTGCGGGCAGTACGGTCAGCGCGAGCGCGCCGGCCAGTGCGGAAGTGATGAAATTGCGTCTGATCATTTGGTTTCCTCCCTTGATCTTGGCCTTGATTTTGTCTGTCTCCCGAACCTTTCGGTTCAGGGCATTTTCTTT
>JAHJUC010000787.1 GCA_018829385.1 Alphaproteobacteria bacterium | reverse complement strand
GGCGACCAGTCCGACGGCCTTGCCGCGATCGCCGCCAAGAACCACAAGAACGGCGTCGATAACCCCTGGGCGCAGATGCGCAAGGATCTGGGCTACGAGTTCTGCCGCGCCGAAAGCGACAAGAACCCTTACGTCGCCGGTCCCTTGAAGCGCACCGACTGCTCGTTGGTTTCCGACGGCGCCGCGGCCATCGTGCTTGCCGACGTCACCACGGCGATGCAGGCGCCGCGCGCCGTGCTGTTCCGCGCCGCCGAGCACGTGCAGGATTTCCTGCCGATGTCCAAGCGCGACATCCTCGCCTTCGAGGGCTGCGCGCTCGGATGGAAGCGGGCTTTCGCCAATTCGAAAACCTCGCTTGATGATCTCTCCTTCGTCGAGACCCACGACTGCTTCACCATCGCCGAACTGATCGAGTACGAGGCCATGGGGCTCGCCAAGCCCGGCCAGGGCGGCGATCTCGCCATGAGCGGCGAAACCCAGAAGGACGGCCGGCTGCCGGTCAATCCTTCCGGCGGGCTGAAGGCGAAAGGCCACCCGATCGGCGCCACCGGCGTCTCCATGCACGTGCTCTCGGCCATGCAGCTGACCGGCGAGGCCGGCGGCATCCAGGTCAGGGACGCGACGCTCGGCGGCATCTTCAACATGGGCGGCGCCGCGGTCGCCAATTACGTCTCCATCCTCGAGCGCATCCGGTGACTGCCGGCGCCACCGGTCATATCGTCGTCACCGGTGGCGCGTCCGGCATCGGCGAGGTGACGGCGCTGGCGCTGATAGACGAAGGCGTCGCCGTCACAATTCTCGACGCAAGTGCGGAGGCCATCGCCCGCATCGAGGACCGCCTGGCGGGCGAGGATGTTCTGGCGCTCACCTGCGATGTTACCGACGAGGAGGAGGTGGCCGACTGCCTCTCCCAGGGAGTCGATGCCTTCGGGCCGGTCACCGGCCTCGTCAATTGCGCCGGCATCGCCCGCGACATTCCGGCCGAGAAGACCAGCGCCGAAATCTTCCGCCAGATCCTCGATGTCAACCTCACCGGCAGCTTCATCACCTGCCGCGCCTGCCTCGACCAGATGGGCGACACCCTGTCCATCGTCAATCTGTCCTCGGCGTCGGGCATCCGCGCCAATGCGGGCCGGGTGGCCTACGGCGCCTCCAAGGCCGGCGTCATCCTGATGAGCCAGGTGCTCGCCAACGAGTGGGGCGCGAGCGGAGTCCGCGTCAACGTGGTCGCGCCCGGACCGGTCGACACGCCGCTGATCGCGGGCCTTCATACCATCGACGACCGCAAGCGCTGGACCGCCCAGATCCCGCTCCGCCGCTACGGCCGCCCCGACGAAATCGCCGACGCCATCCTCTTCCTGCTGTCGGCCCAGGCCGGCTACATCAACGGCCATGTCCTGGTCGTTGACGGCGGTTTCAGCTCTTCGGGAATTGTCGCGGGAAGGTGAGGGAATGCGTCAGCCTCGCCGCCCGATCGACACGCCCACCGCCGTCGCCCCGATCACCAGCGCCATGCCGGCCCATTGCGCCGGACTGAACCATTCGCCGAGCGCCGCCGCGCCGATTGTCGTGGCGACAACCGGGCTGGCAAGCGCCAGGTAGGTGGCGCTGGCGCCGATCCGGCCGATGCCGCGGGTCCAGACGAAATAGGCAAACGCGGTGCCGAGCAGCATCAGCCAGCCATAGCCGAGCACCTCGCTCAACCCCGGGATGGGCGGCAGCCCCTCGATCATCAGCGCCACCGGCAAAAGCATCGCGCCGCCGAAGATCAGTTGCCAGGTGGTGGTCTCGAGCGGTGTTCCCATCCGCCCCCAGCGGTCGATCAGCACCGTGCCGGTCGCCATCGACAGCGCCCCGCCGATCGCCGCCGCGACGCCTGTGGCATCGGGCCGCGCCTCCGGCGACAGCACCAGCAGGCCGACGCCGATCACGCCGGCGGCACCTGCCAGCAGCTGCACCGGGTGCGGCGCGCGGCGGATCAGGAACGCGGAGATCAGCACCACCACCAGCGGCTGGATCGCGCCCAGCGTCGCCGCCAGCCCGCCCGGCATGCGCGACGCGGCGACGAACAGCAGCGCGAAGAACAGACCGATATTGGTTAGCCCGATCACCGCATGGCGCTTGAGCGCCGCCACCGGCGGAATGCGCGGATTGAGCATCAGCAGGATCAGTCCCGCCGGCAGCGCCCGCATCGCACCGACGAGCAGCGGATGGCTGACCGGCAGCGTTTCGGTGAACACCGCATAGGTGGTGCCCCAGAGCATTGGCCCGAGGAGAGTGATCAGGATCGTGCGCAGCATGGGGACTCGGACGGTTCGGTGGGGTAGGGCGAGCTTAGCGATCCGATGGCGCGGCGCAATCGCGAAATCCGCCCGGCGCGTGACCCTCTGGATGAAGCGCCCGGCCGGGCTAGCCCCTCGATCCCGGCCGCAGGCCCTCTGCGAGCAGCGCCGCTACCTTGGCCGCAGCTTCGGCCTTGGTGACCTGGCCGTCGCCAATCCGGTCGAGCCCACGGTTGAGCTTGTAGGCTTTCGAGCCCTTGCGAAACAGCACATACTCGGGTGCCTTGTCGACGGCGCGCGGATAGAGCACCGCCATGTAGGCGCTCGGCAGATCCTTCATCCGCCCCGCATAGGGGGCGAGATAGGCCTCGACGTAATCGAGCTGGTCGATGGCGCTCATCCGCGACAGGGCCGCCGTGCTGGTTCCCAGTGCCTTGGCGGTTGCCGGCATGAACTGGATCAGCCCGGTGGCGCCCGAGCCCGCATGGTTGGTCACAGCCGGATCGAAGCTGCGGCCGGTCTCGAACGCCATGATCGCCATCAGGTGGTTCGGATCCATCGCAAGCCTGCCGGCGATGGCGATCACCTTGCGCCTGAAAGCGGACGAAACATGTGCGCCCCAGGCGATGCGTGCATCCTGATCGCCGGGCGCGG
>JAHJUC010000786.1 GCA_018829385.1 Alphaproteobacteria bacterium | reverse complement strand
CGCTTTCGTCACCGTTGCCGCCGCCATCATCATCGGCTTCTGCGCCCGCATCGCGCCGAGCCTGGCTGCGCGCTTTGCCGCCGCCGCCGCGGGCATCGGCTATGCCGTGCCCGGCGGCGTCATCGCGGTCGGGCTGCTGGTGCCGTTCGCAGCACTCGACAACGCCGTCGACGCGTGGGCCCGGGCCAGTTTCGGCATCTCCACCGGCCTGTTCTTCACCGGCTCCATCGGGCTCCTGGTGGTCGCCTACATGGTGCGCTTCATCGCCGCAGCCCTTGGCGCATTCGACACCGGCATATCGGCGATCAAGCCCAACATCGACGCCGCCGCCCGCACGCTTGGTCGCACCTCGGGCCGCATGCTGATCGAAATCCACCTGCCGCTGCTGCGCCCCAGCCTCTTGACCGCGCTGCTGATCGTCTTCGTCGACGTGATGAAGGAGCTGCCGGCGACGCTGATCATGCGGCCGTTCAATTTCGACACGCTCGCCGTCCAGGCCTATCGCCTGGCGTCGGACGAGCGGCTGCAGCAGGCGGCCCTGCCCTCGCTGATGATCGTCGGCTTCGGCCTGCTTCCGGTGGTCCTGCTCTGCCACACGATCGGCAAGTCAGGCCGGCAGCAGAACCGGGTCATCCGCCCGAAAGTGGACGCGCTGCTGCCAGCTGCGTGAGACATGTGTTCCGGTTCGATTGCGCCGGAAAAGCCCCTCTCTAGACCCTGCCGCCAACCTTGAACAGCCGTCCGGGCGCATCCCTGGCCACCGGCGCGCCCGTTGCCCGCGCCAAGTGCCATGCCAGCACCTGGTTGCTGCTCAGCACGGGGATTCCGAGTTCGGCCTCCAGTGCGTCGATCACATCAAGCGTGCGAAGATTGGTGCAGGACAGGAACACCGCATCGGCGCCAACCGATGCCATCCGGGCCGCCGCCATGATCGACCCGGGCGCGATCCGCGCCACCCGCGCCTCCACTTCCTCGCCGAAGGTCAGCACCTCGCCAACCTTGAAGCCTGAAGCCGTGAAGGCATCGCGGACCGGCCCGGCAACAGTTTCCACATAAGGCGTGACCAATCCGAGCCGCGTCACCGCGACTGCGCGCAGCGCTGCGATCGCCGCCGTCAGCGGATCGGTGACCATCGGCGCGTCCACTCCGCGTCGCAGCATTGCCGCAACGGCTTCAGCCCCGATCAGCGTCGTGCCCGAGGTGCAACCATAGGCGACCGCATCGAAGCGTGCAGCCCGTGGAAACAGGCTGGAACTTCGCGGCAGCTCCGCTTCCATCGCTGCAATCGAATCGGTCGACAACTCCTCACCCGAAGGAATCCGGCTCACATAGATCGCCACCTCCCGGTCCGGAAACAGCCGCCGGAAATCCTGTTCCAGCGTTTCGTCGGCCTGCAGCACCACCAGGCCCAGCGTCGCGCGCGATCCGATCGGTCCGGTCAGCTCGAAGCTCGCCTGTTTCATGACATGATCTCCGGCATGTCGGCGGGCGCGCGCCGCGACAGCAGTTCGGGGCCGTCCGCGCGCAGGACGATGTTTTCCTCATGCACCAGGATTCGCCCGGCCGAAATCTCGACGCCCGGCTCGAGCGTCAACACCATCCCCTCGCGCAGCTCCGTGGTGTCGAGCGGCGTCACCGACGGCCATTCTGTCAGCGTCAGCCCGAGCCCGTGACCAAGCCTGCCGCCGCCCGTCACGGCGCCCTGCCGCTCCAGCGCTTCGCTCAGGATGCGGTGCAGGTCCCGCGCCAGCATGCCGGGCCCGAGGCTGGCAAGCGCCGCATCGGTGGCGGCGAAGAGAGCCGCATGAGCGCGGCGCACCTCGTCACTGGCGCGGCCGATGGCGAAGTTGCGGTCAAAATCGCAGAAATATCCTTCGCGCACCGCCCCCGTGTCGAGCATCAGCACATCGCCCCATTGCAGCGGCCGGTCATCGGCTGGCGAAATGACATCGCCGTAGCCGCCCTGCCCCGCTGCGCCCGCGACATAGCTCACCCAGTCCGCCCCCTCCTGCAGCAGCGCCACCTGGAAATCGCGAAAGACCCGGGCAAGCGGCACTCCCTGGCCTGCGAACTCCGGCACCCGGTCGAAAGCGGCAGCGGCAACGGCGCAGCTGGCGCGGATCTTGGCGATTTCCGCCTCGGACTTGATCTCCCGCACCCGGTAGACGGCTTGCGTGCCGTCGGCGATCTCGCGCGGCGCGATCCTCTCCTGCAACCGCCGGAAATCGGCAACCGGCATGCGCAGGTGGCTTTCAAGCCCCATAGGAATGCCGATCCGCCCCGCGGCCGGCACCAGGCTCGTAAGCGTATCCGCCAGCAGGCTCACCCCGTCGTCGAAGGGATCGGGGGCGTTCCATGTCCTGATGTCCGAGATCCAGCACCGCCCCATAAGCTCCGCGCCGATCGAAGGGATCACCGCGACCGGATCTCCCGCCGCCGGGACGACGACGAACCAGGGCCGCGCTGGGCTCTCCCAGAACCGGGTGAGAAACCCTGTTGTGTAGAACACGTCCGCCGGCGTGGTCAGCAGCAGGGCATCGAGATCATTGCGCGCCATCTCCTGCTGCAGCGCGACGATGCGCCCACGGTACTCCCCGGCCGGGAAGATCAGCGATGTCTCAGGCATCTTCCGGCCCCTCACTGAGAATGCACAAAACGTGCGCCTGCGGACCGATGCCGTCAATCCCGGCAAGCAGCGCGGCAATGCCTGCCGCCCCCGATGGCGTCGACGCCAGCCCGGCCCGAGCCACCGCCGCCGCCCCCGCTGCGGCCTCCGCCTCGCTCAGGGTGACGAAGCGGTCGGCGTCGCGGGCGAGATCGGCAAGCGCCAGCATGGACGGTGTCTTGCAGTCGAGCCGGCCCATGGATGAATCCGGTCCCTCGGCAACCACCACCCTGCCGGCGCGGATGCTCTCGATCAATGCCGGCGCGGCTTCGGGTTCCACCACGATCATCTCGGGGCCATCGCCCCAGGCAAGCCGCAACTGGCCGGCGACCGCCGCCGCCAATCCGCCGACCCCGGCCTGCAGCAGCACATGGCTGGGCATGTCCTGCATCTCGGCCTCGATCTCCGCGCCCATCTGCCGGTAGCCTTCCATGACCCTGAACGGCAGCTCGACATAGCCGGGCCAGGATCCGTCCGACAGCAGCGTCCAGCCATTGGCTTGGGCCGTAGCGCAGGCCGCCTGCATGCTGGCCTCGTAATCCGCCCCTGCCCGCACCACCCTGGCTCCCATGGCTTCAAGGCGTGTGGCAAACGCCGCCGGCACGGCTTGGGACAGATACACCACGGCCGCGGCGCCGAAGACCCGCGCGCCCGCCGCCACCGACAGGCCGTGATTGCCGGCGCTTGCCGTCACATAGGTGCGGCCGGCGAGCGCCGCCTTGAGGTCGCCGCCGATCGCGGCCGCCTCGCGGGCTATCGCATAGGCCGCTCCCAGCGCCTTGAAGCTGCCAAGCCCCATCCGGGCGCGTTCGTCCTTGATCGTCAGCCGCGCGATCCCCGCCATCGCCGCCAGTTCGGGACAGCCCAGCAGGGGCGTGGGCGCATGTTTGGGACACTGCGCCAGCAACGCCGCCACCGCTTGTGCGTCAACGCCCTGCATCGGGGGAAGATCCGGCAGGCCGGTGCCTCGGTAGCTGTTGTTCAATGCCTTGGTCATATGCAAAACCCCTAGTCTGAGTGCCCCGAGGATAGCCAGACATGCCGTCCCTTTCCCGGAATTCTTCACCCCTTCTGGTCCGGTTTTCAGATCCTGGCGACCTTCCCAGGCGTTTTCCCGGCGCGCGGGCCGGTTTTCTCTGGCGATCAAACGGTTTTCCGGCAAGTATCGGCCATGGACAGATTTGACGCCGCCATTCTCGATGCAATCCAGACCAACAATCGCCTCACCGCCGAGGCTTTGTCGAAGCAGGTGCATCTGTCGCCCGACAGCTGCCGCAAGCGCCTCGCCCGCCTGCGCGCCGAGGGCTATGTCGATGCCGACATCGCGGTGCTTAACCCGGCCAAGCTCGGCCGCGGCCTCATCGTCATTGTCGAGGTCGCCCTCACGTCCGAACGGCCCGCCGATCTCGACCGGTTCCGGGACAAGATGAAGGCCGCGCCGGAAGTGATGCAGTGCTACTACATCACCGGCGCCAGCGATTTCCTGCTGATCCTGTCGGCCAGCGACATGGCCGATTACGATGCCTTCACCCGGCGCTATTTCTTCGCCGAGGAAAACATCACCAAGTTCCGCACCAGCGTGGTCATGGACCGGGTCAAGACCGGTTTCTCGATCCCTGTGCCGCTGCTCGAAGACAATTGAAAACCGCAGTGGACAAGCGACAGTCGGTCCGTCACCAAACCGGACGTGCTCACGCCGCGCGCCTGAGACAAGGAAGGGGCCACGCCAACTAGTACAGCGACTTCCGGTAGTCTTCCTCCAGCCCCTCGTCGAGCTTGCGCATCTCCTCGGCATCGTCGGGCGCACCGGTGGTCTGGTCGAGGATGATCTTGACCAGCGACGGCATCTCGGAGCGATCCTGGAGATGCTCCGGATCCCACAGGTGCGAGCGGCGGAACGCCTTGGCGCAGTGCATGAAGGCCTCCGTGACCCTGACCACGATGGCGAGCCTGGG
>JAHJUC010000785.1 GCA_018829385.1 Alphaproteobacteria bacterium | reverse complement strand
TGCCATGCGCTCGGACGGCACGCCCACGAACCGCCGAAATTCTTTCCCTACGGCATCTATTCGGTGCCGGAGATATCAACCGTCGGCATGACCGAGGAAGAGGTGATCGAGCGCGGCATTGCCTATGAATGCGGCGTGGCACGTTTCAGGGAAACCTCGCGCGGTCACATCATGGGGCTGAACAGCGGCATGCTGAAGATGATCTTCTCGCTGAAGACGCGGCGGCTCCTGGGCTGCCACATCGTCGGCGAGGGCGCCACCGAACTCATCCACATCGGCCAGGCGGTGCTGAACCTGAAAGGCACGCTCGAATATTTCGTCGAGAACACGTTCAACTACCCGACGCTGGCCGAAGCCTACAAGATCGCAGCCCTCGACGCCTGGAACCGGATGCCGGAGAAGTAAGGCCGGAGCATTTCATGCCGAGCGGCATACTGCGGGTGCGTGGCGGGTGACGGGGGGCACAAGATCCTCCATCATGGCGGCTGCCCGAAATGTGAAGCAAGGAGCAGGACAGATTGCCTTTAACACTGGAAACCAGGCGCCTCACCCTGTCCAAGCCGCGATTGGCAGATGTCCCTGACTTGTTCGAGTTCCTTGGTGACCCGCGGGCAATGATCCACACCCATTGTGACGAGAGCCTGGCACACTGCCGCCGCAGGATTTCCGTCCATGAATGGAAAAGACGCGTCAACGGATATGCGCCGTGGGTAATCAGAGAAAGGAACGCGCCGAAGCCGATCGGCTGGGGTGGCCTTTACGACGATCCGTTCTATCCCGGCTGGGGGATCGAGCTGGCCTATTACTTCCATCCGGCGTGCTGGGGAAAAGGCTATGGAACGGAGCTGGCCGAAGCTGCGCTCGACGTCGCGGACAATGATCTGGCGGTGCCCCTGGTATCGGCCTTTGCCCATCCCGACAACACGGCTTCGAACCGGCTGCTCGTAAAAGTCGGGTTCCGGTGGCAACGCTATCTCCCGGAGATGGACCGGAATCTCTATCACCGCCATCGCCCGGACCTCAAACCCAGGGCCACGGCTCCTGGTCGCGCCGCGTAGCCGGCTTCAATCCGCCTCCCGGGCACATCCGGCATACAAGCAGCGCCGTGTCGGAGATTTCGGTTACGCTGCCCGGGCCGCACCGGCCAGCACTGCATGGCCGCATGTCCGGGATAGAGCTTGCGGAACCATTTCGAATTCCGCAAGTTGCGTAGCTGGAACCGGGCCGGGGTTGCGACGGGTGGTCTTATCGACTATCCCGCGCCCCTCACCCGGCCGCACGATGATGGTCATTGGAGCAGGCATGGACAGGACATTTGAAACATGAGCGGATTGCTTGCCCTTCTCGACGATGTCGCGGCGCTGACCAAGCTGGCGGCAGCCCAGCTCGACGACATCTCCGCGCAAGCCGCAAAGGTCGGGGTCAAGACGGCCGGCGTGCTGATCGACGATACCGCGGTGACGCCGAAATATGTGCATGGCCTGCCCGCCGCGCGCGAACTGCCGATCGTCTGGCAGATCGCCCGCGGGTCGCTGTTCAACAAGCTTGTCATCCTCTTGCCGATCGCGATGCTGCTCAATGTGTTCGCGCCATGGATGCTGCCGCCGCTCCTGATGATCGGCGGCGCCTATCTGTGCTACGAGGGCGCAGAGAAGATCTGGCACCTGTTCCATCCCACGCCGATCCCCGTCGACGCCGAAAACCCGATCGACCATGCGCATCTCGAAAAGCAGCGCGTCGCCGGCGCCATCAAGACCGATTTCATCCTGTCGGCGGAAATCATGACGATCGCGCTCTCCTCCATCGAGTCGCAATCGCTGTGGAATGAAGGGCTGATTCTGGCCGTGGTGGCGGTCGGCATAACCGTCCTGGTCTATGGCAGCGTCGCGGTGCTGGTGAAGGCCGACGATATCGGCCTGAGAATGGCGCAGGACGGCTATTTTGCAGTGACCCGAAGCCTCGGACGCGGCATCGTGCGCGGCATGCCCGCCTTCATGGAAACCGTCGCCGGCATCGGCACGGCAGCCATGCTCTGGGTCGGCGGGGCCATCATCATCCACGGCCTCGAGACTTTCGGCTTCATGACCATCGGCCATTTCGTCGAGGACATGTCAGCCAGGGTGCGCGAGGCCGTATCCGTCGCCCCGGGTTTCCTGGGCTGGGCAACGGAGGCGCTGATAGGCGGCACCTTCGGCCTGGCGGTCGGGCTGGTGCTGCTTCTGATCATCAGCCTTGGCAGCCGCGTCTTCCGGCGTGGCTGAGACACGCAGGCCCATACCGCAACGACTATCGCATGCGCCCTTCGCCGGTCACTCGCCCGGCGACAGTTCGGCCTGGCCGCGCCTCTGGGCATCCAGTTCGCTGGCCTCGCGCAATTCGGCATCGAGCCGCCGTTCCTCCTCGGCCGAGGGCGTGGCGAAGCG
>JAHJUC010000784.1 GCA_018829385.1 Alphaproteobacteria bacterium | reverse complement strand
TGGGCGAGGATGTTGCGGAACTCGGCCTTGCCGGCGCCCGCCGACAGCATCACCCAGGGCCGGCCAGCAAGCCGCCCCATCTCGTCGAATGCCGCCTGCACTTCCGCATCGCCGCCCTCGGGAACATCCTTGGCGGCAACCGGGCTCTCGAGCTTGAACACGTCGATGCCGAACTCTGGGCCCGCGAAATCCGCCACCGACTGCAGCACGTGGTCGGTGCGCTTGCCGGTCATCTCGACGTAATCCGTGGTCTGGTGCGCATCGCTTTTCAGCGGATAGACCAGCAGTTCGAACAGGAACGGAATGTCATGGCGCGCACAGGCCTCACCGATCCGCTTGGTGAAATCCTTCTGCTTCTGGCGGTTGTGTTCGGGCGCGTCGGGCCGGTACCAGGCCAGCACCTTGACCGCATCGCCGCCCATCCGCTTGATCTTGGCCACCGACCAGTCATCGATCTCGCTCGACAGCCGCCCCTCCGGAGTTTCCTCAAACACCGAATCCTCGAGCGTCACGATCAGCCCCTTTGTCGGCGAAAGCTTGCCGATCCCCTTGGGAATTGCGAAATGCGGATCGAGCAGCATTGCGGAGGATTGCCCCTGCAGGGTCTCGATCAGCAGGGTCTTGAACGCGGCCACCTCTTCCCAGGGGGCCTCGGTCACGCCATGATATTTGGCGATCGGCCCCTTGATCGGCGGCCGCTGGTCGACGGCCGTCATCTTGAACAGTCCCCTGTCGTCGGCCATGCGGCGCATGCCCCATAATTTGCCTGCGCTTAGCTGCATGACGGCGTCTCTTTCATGAAGGATTCGGTTTCCGCGCGTGTCGGATAACCGGCACGGCCATTGGTCCGGGTGCATTTGATCGCCGCAACGGCGCTGGCGAAACGGATTGCGTCTGGCGGCGAGGCCCCTTCGCCGAGCCGCAAGGCGAAGGCGCCGTGCCAGACATCGCCGGCGCCCAGCGTATCGAGCGGCTTGATCGCGAAGGCCGGTTCGAAACCGGATGCGGCGCCATGCCGCCAGGTCACGCCCTTTGCGCCGTCGGTCACGCAGACGAAAGTCCCCGTCTCCGCGGCCACATCCGCCAGCGCCTTGTCGAGATCGTCATGCTGGGCCCAGTCACGCAGTCCCTGCGCCGAAAAGGCGATATGGCTTGCCAGGTTCAGCGCCGCCTCCGCTTCCCGGATGGGCGCCTCTCCATCGAGCACGCCCGGCAGACCGCGCTCACGCGCGGTGCGCATCAGCACCTCGGCCCCGTCGGGCCAGCGGGTGTCGGCCAGCGCCGCATCGAAACTCTGCGGCAAGGCCGCCTTCAACCATCCGGCATCCATCGGCAGATCATGGTCGCGGAAATTGACAATCTGGCGCTCACCGGCCTTGTCAATGAACACCGAGGAGAAGGAGGACCGGCGTCCCTCGAACCGCCGCAGCATGGTGCAGTCGACGCCATCGGCCTCGAGACCAGCGGCAATCATGTCCGCCACCTGGTCCGAACCCAGCCGGCTTGCCAGCATGGCATGGCCACCGAGCCGGGCAATCGCCGCGGCCGCATTGGCAGCACCTCCGCCGCCGGTGATCTCGGCGCCTTTCGCCCGGTATTTCTCGGCCAGCCGCGGCATCTCGTCGAGAAAGAAGACGAAATCCACCACGGCAACTCCGGTGGTCACGATTTTTGTCATTGCGGATATGTACCCAAGGCGTGATTCCTGCCGGCGGAAGCGCTCCGCCCGGCGATGACTTTATCAAGTCTTATATAAGACACAAGACGGAATAATCTGCTTCTGCGCCTGCTACTCGCCTGGAGATCGGAAGGCTCAGTCGACCGGCAACCCGCCCGGCGCCGAAGCGGGCCGTCCAAGCCGGCCCTTGCCGTCACCTCTCGACGCATCGAGAAAGGCGAGCAGATCAGCCGCGCCGAGGTGCTGATCAACGATTACCGCCCCTGGATGTATCCGTTTCGATGACCGGTTGAGGCAAAAAAGCCGCCCGGATGGATCCCGGGCGGCTTGTTTTCTCGGCTCGTCCATCCAAGACGTTACTGCATATCCTTCATGGCGCCGCCGTCGATTGTCTCAGAGGCTTTCGCGGCTTCCGCGACCAGCAGGTCGTAGAAGGTCGCCCCGCCCTGCACATTGGTCTTGAACCATTCGAACACCGGCGCTGCGGCTTCCTTGAACTTCGCCTTTTCCTCCATGGTCGGCACGTAGACCGAACCGCCGATGGCTGCGAACTCCTTGTAGGCCTCAATGGATTTGCGCTTCGGCGAGGCGAAGGTCGCCTGCTGCAGGGCGGCAAAGCCGTCAACCACGACGCGGCGCAGGCCTTCGTCCAGTCCCATGAACCGTTCATTGTTCATGTACCACAAGGCGCCCATGTAGGAATGACCGTCAAGCGTGAGATATTTCAGCCCCGCATCGGGGAACTTCATGCCCATGATGTCGGTGATGCCGTTCTGGGTGCCTTCGACCACGCCGGTCTGGAACGAGGTGAACAGTTCCGGCCAGGGGATCGGGGTCGGTGAAGCTCCCATGGCGCGGACCAGTTCCTGCGGCAGATCGGCCACCACGGTGCGGATCTTCAGCCCTTCCAGGTCGGCCGGCGAGCGAACTTCCCGCTTGGTGTTGGCGAAATTGCGCCAGCCGCCGGTATTGCCGATTGTCATCAGCCTGATCATTCCGCCCGAATCCGCCAGCATCTGTTCGCGCATGGCGCGTATGAACGTGCCGTCGGTCAGCAC
>JAHJUC010000783.1 GCA_018829385.1 Alphaproteobacteria bacterium | reverse complement strand
TCCAGGCCGTTTTCGACATGAAGCTGGTTCGGCGTGGCCAGAACGATGCCGTCGGGCCTGTCCGCTGCCAGGAGCTCGGCAAGCGACCGATGCCATCTGGCGCCGGTCAATTCGGCATATTGGCGCGCAGCATCGGTAGGATCAGCAATCGAATGCAGCTCGGCGCCGGGCGTCGCGGCGATTGCCTCTATGTGCCGCCTGCCGATCAGGCCCGCCCCGGCGACGGCAATCCGCACCGGTCCGCTCACCGCAAGGCTCCACGCGCCCGCGCCGCCACGCTGCCGCGCATCGCCTTTACGGCGATGCCGGGATGCACCATGATGCAGGTACGATGAAACACGGTCTTTTTCCCAACTGCCGAGCGAAAGCATTGCATCGAGATCAGGTTTTGATTGCCCCAGATCATAAATCGCCTATATTGTTCCTTATGTCCTATATTCTCTCCAGCAGTCAAGACGAACACCCGGAGGTGACAGCGTGATTGAAGCGGCAGATCACGACACGATCGGCGACAGCGCCTACCGCAATATCAGGAACGACATCATATTTGGCCAGTTGCGGCCGAGCGAGAAACTGCGGCTCGAACCCCTGCGCAAACGCTACAATGTCAGCGTCACCACGCTGCGGGAGATCCTCAACCGGCTGACCTCGGACGGGCTTGTCGTCGCCGAGGGGCAGAAGGGCTTCGAGGTCGCCAGCGTCTCGGACGCCAATCTGTGGGAAGTGGCGGAGTTGCGGCTGCTGGTCGAGGGGCATGCCATTGCCCGGTCGTTCAGCAATGGCGATCTCGACTGGGAAGCGCAGGTGGTGGCCGCACACCACAAGCTGCACCATTTCGAAGGCCGGATGATTTCCGGCGACATGAGTGCGCGGGAAGACTGGAAACGGGCGGACTGGGGGTTTCACCGTGCGCTGATCACCGGCTGCGGCTCGAAGACGCTGATGGACCTGCACGGGCAACTCTTCGATAAATATCTGCGCTATCAGATACTTACCCTGGCATTCCGGGGACAGCCGGGCGCCGACGAACATGCGCAGTTGCTGGAGGCCGCCTTCGCGCGGGACGTCAAGCGGGCCACGGACATCCTGAGCAAGCACATCCTGGGCGGCGTTGATTTCATCATCAAGTCACGCAAGGAGGGGTAGTCAGGGGCGCAGAACAATCCTGCAGAATCAGAAATATCCTACGAAACTGATTATGTATGTTGAAATGACCCGTACTTTGTGACAGGTTTTTGTCAAATCCGTCAGGGCGAGACGCCAGCGGATTGTCATTGGGAGGAGAAAACCATGAATAGCATTACCCGCCGCATGCTGCTCGCATGCGCAGTTTCCGTTGCTGCCGCCGGCTTCGTGCCCGCAAGCCATGCCGCGGACAAGATCACCCTGAGAATGTCGACCCCGGCATCGGAAACCGACCAGCGCTCGATTGCGCTGGCAGAGGTCTTTGCGCCGGCGGTGGCGGACTTCGCCACCTATCAGCCGCACTACAACGGCTCGCTGATCGCACAGGGCAGCGAACTGGAAGCCATCGCCTCGGGCGACCTGGAAATGTCGATCGCATCGGCCCAGGAGCTGGCGACCTTCTTCCCGGAATTCTCGATCTTCGCCACCGGCTACGTTCACCAGAACGCCGCCCACCAGGTCGCCGTCTTCAACGACCCGCTGATGGACCCGTTCAAGCAGAAGGTCGAGGACGAACTTGGCGTGAAGCTCTTGTCGGTGATGTATCTCGGCCGCCGCAACGTCAACCTGCGCCAGAGCAAGGACGAACTGACGGTGATGACGCCGGCGGACCTGGCTGGCGTCAACCTGCGCATGCCGGGTTCCGACGCCTGGCAGTTCCTCGGCAAGGCGCTGGGCGCCAACCCGACGCCGATGGCGTTTACCGAGATCTATACCGCGCTTTCAACCGGTTCGGTCGACGGGCAGGACAATCCGCTGCCGACCGTGGTCGACGCCAAGTTCTATGAAGTCACCAAGCAGGTGGTTCTCACCTCGCATCTGGTCGACCTCAACTATGTCGCCTTCTCCAAGGCCGTCTGGGACAAGCTGACGCCGGAACAGCAGGCAGCAGTGCAGAAGGCCGCCGACGATGCCGCCGAGAGCGGCCGCCAGGCGCAGCTGAAGAAGGAAGAGGACCTGGTCGCTTTCCTTCGCGAGAAGGGCATGGACATCTACGAGCCCGACCTGAACGCCTTCCGCACGCATGTGCAGGCCCAGTATGTCGGCTCGGAATTTGCCAAGAGCTGGCCCGAAGGCGTCCTCGACAAGATCAACGCGCTCGGCAACTGATCTTCTGATCCGAGCCTGAAGCCACGGAGACCCTGACATGAAGACAATCGTCAAGTGGTTCCTGCGTGGCACCGAATTCGTGGCGGCCATGATGATGGCCGCCATGTTCCTGACCTTCATCCTGCAGATCGCCGTACGCTATTCGGCGAAGCTGGACTGGCTGGCCAAGGCCTTTCCGATCCTCGAACCCAGCCGATACGGCTGGACGCTCGAATTCTGCCTGGCGCTGTGGGTCTGGATCGTGTTCTGGGGAGCGGCCTTCGTGGTGCGCGAACGCGATCACGTCACCTTCGACATCATCTACGGGCATGTGAGCCCGAAAGCGCGCAGATGGTTTGCGATCATTGGCGGCACGGCGGTCTGCGCCGGGCTGCTGTGGTCGGTGGAGCCGACCTGGTCGAAGTTCTTCATCCTGCGGCTCAAGAAGACGGCGACGCTCGACAATCTGCTGGGAGACTGGGTCCGGATGCGTGACATCTACTCGGTCTACATGCTGTTTCTGATCGTCGTGTCGCTGCGCTACGGCTGGAGGGCGTTCAGCGCGTTCCGCCACGGCGCCGATATCGACCAGCCAGGGCATGACGGAGCCGTGAAACCATGACGCTTCCGTTCGCGCTCTGCCTGCTCACGCTGTTTTTCCTCGCCGGCATCGGGCTTCCGGTCGCCTATTCCATCCTGATCTCGGCCTTCGTCTATCTGGGCGTCAACGGCCAGGGCGTCGGCATTGCCGGCAAGGTGCTGATGGACGGGCTCTACCAGAGCTTCATCCTGCTGGCCGTGCCGCTGTTCATCGTCGCCGCCAACATCATGAATGCCGGCACCATCTCCGAGCGGCTGTTGCAGTTCTGCGTGGCGGCGGTGGGCCGGTTCCGCGGCGGGCTCGGGCACGTCAACATCGTCGCTTCGCTGATCTTCTCGGGCATGTCGGGCTCGGCGGTCGCAGATGCCGCGGGCATCGGCAAGATCATCATCGGCATGATGACCAGGAGCGGTCACTACACGCGCGGCTATGCGGCTGCGATCACCGCCGCCTCGGCGACCATCGGTCCGATCATCCCGCCCTCGATCCCGATGGTGCTCTACGCGCTGGTGTCCAACACCTCGATCGGGTTCCTGTTTTTGGGCGGCATCGTTCCCGGACTGCTGATGGGCGCGGTGCTGATGCTGATGAACACAATCATCTCGACGCGCCGGAACTTTGCCGTCGAGGAGCCGGTGCCACTCAGGGATCTGCCGCGCCACACCGCGAACGCCTTTCCGGCGCTGCTGATGCCGGCAATTCTGCTCTACGGCATCTATGGCGGCGTCACCACGCCGACGGAAGCCGCGGCAGTGGCTGCTGCCTACGCGCTGTTGCTGGCAGGCCTGTTCTACCGGGCGCTGTCGTTCCGGGCGCTCTACGGCATCCTGGTCGAAAGCGCCCGCTCGTCGGCAGCCGTCGGGCTGGTGATCGGCGGCGCGCTGATCCTCAACTACGTGGTCGCGTCCGAGAACATCCCGAACCTGGTGGCGCAATCGCTGGTGGGGCTGGACGTGTCTCCGCTGACCTTCCTCATCGGCGTCAACATCCTGTTCCTGCTCCTGGGCTGCGTGCTCGACGCGACGACGATCATCCTGGTCATCATTCCGCTGTTCCTGCCGGCCTGCAACGAGATGGGGATCGACCTGGTCCATTTCGGCGTCGTCGCCGTGGTCAATTGCATGATCGGGCTGATCACGCCGCCC
>JAHJUC010000782.1 GCA_018829385.1 Alphaproteobacteria bacterium | reverse complement strand
TGCGCCGCCGAGACGACGAAGGCGCCGTTCTCGATGGCCCGTGCACGCTGCAGCACATGCCAGTGCGCCTCGCCGGTCTGGCGGGTAAAAGCCGCCGGCGCTGTCAGGATATCCGCACCGGCAAGAGCCAGGTCGCGGAACAGGTGCGGAAACCGGATGTCGTAACAGATGCCCATGCCGAGCCGCGCCACGTCCAGGTCAACCGTCTGCGCCACTTCACCCGGTCGATAGGCTGAGCTTTCCCGCCAGCTTTCGCCATTGTCGAGGTCAACGTCGAACATGTGGATCTTGTCATAGCGCGCCAGCAGGACACCGTCCGGGCCGAACACCGCGCCGCGATTGGCCGCCATGTCGTTGCCGGCTTCCACCGCGGTGGATCCGATGTGCAGGAAGATATCGAGTTCGTCGGCAAGGGACGCCGCAGCCTTCAGCACGAGATCGTCTGCCTCGGATTTGAGGTTCCGGCGGAAGGCATCCCGGTCACGCTGCAGGGCGCCGGTCATTTCCGGTGTCTGCACGTAGCGCGCACCGCGTGAAGCGGCCTCCCGGACCAGTCCGTCCATGACGGCAATGTTGGCCTCGGGCGATGTGCCGGAGCGCATTTGGATAGCAGCGACGATGAGTTCAGACATCTTTCAGGCTCCCGTCAACATAGGGTCAAGCTTGCCGGCGCGATCAAGAGCATGCAGCTCGTCGCAGCCGCCGACATGAACGCCATCAATGAAGATCTGCGGAAAGGTTGTCCGGCCGTTGGCCTTGCCGATCATTTCCTGCCTCAGATCCGGCGAAAAAGTCGCATCATGCTCCGTATAGCTGACGCCCTTCCCATCCAGCAACCGTTTGGCCGCGGTGCAATATCCGCAGAACTGCCGTGTGTATAGGATTACGTCTGCCATGCGGGTCTCCAATTGTTCAGCGGCCTTTGCCGCCCTTCAAGCATATAGGGTTTCCTCGCCCTGGCTTGCAACCCTGGCAAATGCCAGCACGTTGACCTGCGCCACCCCTCGTCGCAGCAGCGCCCGCGTCGCCGCTTCGACCGTCGATCCGGTGGTCAGCACATCATCGACCAGAAGCACCTTGCGCCCGATCAGCCGCTGCGCCTGTTCGGGCGGCACCAGGAAAGCCCCGCGGACATTGTCCTGCCGGGCCCGCAAACCCAGCCCGACCTGCTGGCGTGTGGCGCGAACCCGCCGCATCACCCCGGGCAGGAACGGTTTGCCGGAGAGCCGTGCCAGGGTCCGCGCGAGTTCCGCCGACTGGTTGTAGCGCCGCGAAAACAGCCTTGCCCGGTGCAACGGGACCGCAACGATGACATCGCTGTCTTCAAGGACGTCACGCCCTGCCCGGATCATCCATTCCGCCATCATGGTGGCGAGATCGGCGCGGTCCGAATATTTCAACCCGTGGACAATCTTGCGGGCGACGCCGTCATGAAACACCGCGGCCCTGGCCCTGGCATAGGGTGGCGGATTTGCGATCGCCTGCGGTGAGACATATCCCTCACCCCGGTCGTGATCGAAGGGCACGCCGGTTATCTCGCAAAAAGGCCGTTCGATGAACCGCACCGTCGCCCAGCACTCCGGGCACAAGCCGGCGGGCCGGCCCACCATCTTGCCGCAGCCTGAGCAAACGGGCGGATACACCAGCTGCATCAGACCCAGCCCGGCCGACTGGCAAACAGCCAGCAATCGATGCCGGAAATGCATGAGATCCGCTCGGTCCATTGGTTGACATTATCGCCATTCCATCCAACAAGCGAGCCGCAGCAGGCCAGACAAGGCCCTGCCGAACCCGAAACCCACCGATGGACCCCGGATCTTGGACCGTCTCTTCGATCATACCCTTTTGCGTCAGCGTCGTTTGCGCGCATTGGCCGGTTTCGAGCCGGGTGCGGATTTCCTTGTCCGCCGGATTGCCGAAGACATGGCGGAACGGCTCTCGGTGGTGGAGAGACAGTTCGAACACCCGGT
Organism: Alphaproteobacteria bacterium; assembly: GCA_018829385.1. Classification (GTDB taxonomy): domain Bacteria; phylum Pseudomonadota; class Alphaproteobacteria; order Rhizobiales; family Rhizobiaceae; genus Hoeflea. The sequence continues at coordinate 2,065 of JAHJUC010000782.1, read as the reverse complement.
CCAGGTTCACGGCGGCCTTCCGCTCGTTGCCGCCATGATGAAAGCCACCGGCAAGACAGCCGGTTTCACTTATGTCGACATGTGCCCCATCCTCGGAATTGATCAGGAGAGGCAGGTGCTCGCCGAGCCGGACCTCGTTCCGCTGGAGCCTGGCAGCGCCGATCTGATCGTTTCGCCGCTGGCCCTGCACGTAACCAACGATACGCCGGGCGTGGTCGTGCAAATGCGCCGTGCCTTGAAGCCGGACGGACTGCTGCTTGCCGCCGCTCCGGGCGCCGGCACTCTCGGCGAACTGCGTGAATCCCTGCTTGCGGCGGAAAGCGAACTGACTGGCGGCGCCAACGCCCGCGTTCATCCGTTTGCCGATATTCGTGACTATGGCGCACTGCTGCAGCGCGCGGGCTTCGCGCTGCCTGTCACCGATATTGACGACATCGTCGTCAGATACGCCGACATGTTTGCCTTGCTCAGGGATCTGCGCGCCATGGGCATGACCTCGATCCTGACGGACAGAAGCCGGAATCCGTTGGGAAGGCAGGTGTTCTTGCGCGCGGCCCGGATCTATGCCGAACGGTTCTCAGACCCCGACGGCCGCATCCGCGCCAGTTTTCCGATCGTCCATCTCTCCGGATGGGCGCCGCATGAAAACCAGCAGAAGCCCTTGCGACCGGGTTCCGCCAAGGCGCGCCTGGCCGACGCGTTGAAGGCTCCCGAACAGAAGCTGCCCCGTTGAAGCTTAAGGATTCCAGGGTGCCGTGAGTCCGCCTGGACGCATAGGCGTGACTCTATCTCTCTGAATCGGAAATATCTTCTCGGCGTCAGGCGATACCACCTGACCGCGGGATGCCCTACTGCGAATTCTTGATGTGGTTTGCGGCGCCGTCCATGGTGTTGTTGATGGCCCCGCCAATGACGGTCATGCCACTAACCAACGCGGCAGCAATCAGCGCGGCAATGAGACCATACTCAATCGCGGTTGCACCTGACCTGTCTTCAATGAACCTGCAAAACAAGGATTTCATGGTTTGATTCCGTTCTCACTTGAGTTGCCAGGGTCGGGATTTTCAGCAGTCGCCGGACTTGCTGCCGTTGCTTCGAATGATGCAGAGCGCTCCCGGATTGTCCTGCAGGATCGATTTGCGGACAGTGTAGGACGTGGTCGTGGTTTTCGTGCGCGACGGAATTGATCCGGTGGTAATGTTGTCGTACCGGTCTGGAGACCACGCGACCCGTGCCGAAGAGGTCCGGTCTGCGGCGATGGGCGTCAGAATGGCGGCAATGGCGATAGCCGCGGTGCCGAACAGCAGGGCGACGCGCACCGCACCAAACCTCTTTGGCTGGTTTTCCTGGCCTTCTCTGTCCATCACCGTCATCCAGAAATCACCGTTGTCCATAACGCCTCCACTGAGAATCCGGCCGGATCCGCCACGAATACCATTCATGGGTGAACTAAATTGAAGTTTCATTAACGCTAACGGGATTTATCCGAGCAGCGAGCGCTGTGCGATCAACATGATCGCGATGCCTGCTTCACTGGCTTCCGGCTTACAGGAGATCAATCAGATAGGGAATGAGGGGCTCGTCAGCGGGCGGCATCGGATAATCCCGCATGTCCCGCGGACGCACCCACTTGAGCGCCTGACCTTCAAGTCCGCGGGCGGTTCCTTCAAACCGGCGGCAGACAAAGAGCGGCATCAGCAGATGAAATGTATCGTAGCTGTGGCTGGCAAATGTCAGCGGCGCCAGGCACGCTTCCTTGGTGACAATCCCGATTTCCTCGGACAGTTCGCGGATCAGCGCCGCTTCGGGTGACTCGCCCGGCTCCACCTTGCCGCCGGGAAACTCCCAGAGCCCGGCCAGCTGCTTGCCTTCGGGCCTCTGGGTCAACAGCACCCGTCCATCCGCATCAACCAGCGCACAGGCGGCAACCAGCAATATTTTCCTGCCGCTCATCCCTCAGCATCCCGGTTTCTGGCGATAGGCATAGCGATACACCTCGCCAAAGCCCAATCCCTGGTAAAGCGCCACTGCAGCCGTGTTGGCGCTCTCGACCTGCAGCCACGCC
>JAHJUC010000781.1 GCA_018829385.1 Alphaproteobacteria bacterium | reverse complement strand
CTTTTCCCGCAGCTCGGTCTTGAGCACCTTGCCGTAATTGTTCTTGGGCAGGGCTGGTTCGAAGAAATAGGCCTTGGGGCGCTTGAATCCGGCAATCAGGGAGCGGCAATGGGCATCGAGTTCAGCGGCGCCGGGCTGTTCCTTCCCTGAAGCGACGATGAAGGCCACGACCTCCTCGCCCCATTCGGGGCTGGGCCGGCCGATCACCGAGACTTCGCTCACGGCGGGATGAGTGAGCAGCGCTTCTTCCACTTCGCGCGGATAGATGTTGGTGCCGCCCGAAATGATGACATCCTTGGAGCGATCGCGCAGGGTGAGGTATCCGTCCTCGTCGAGCGAGCCCATGTCGCCGGTCCAGAGCCAGCCATCCCTGATGCTCTGGGCCGTGGCCTCGGGATTGTTCCAGTAGCCCTTCATCACCGGCGCGCCGGCGGCGACAATCTCACCGATCCCGCCCACCGGCATCTCCTCGCCATCGGCGCCGACCACCCGGACGCTCACGCAGGATTGCGCCTTGCCGACGGATGCAAGCCGTTCGCGCCAGCGTGGATGCTGCCGGTCCACGACATCGGCGCGCGACAGCGAGGTGATCGTCATCGGGCATTCGCCCTGCCCGTAGATCTGGACGAAGCGGGCGCCGAACTGCCCTGTCGCCGCCTCGATGTCGGCGAGATACATCGGGCCGCCGCCATAGACGATGGTACGAACACCTTCCCCCGCATATCCCGACTGCCGAGCGGCCGACAGCCAGCGGCTGATCATCGTCGGGGCGGCGAACATGGTGACGTTGCCGAGCCTTGGCGCGAGTTCCGAGAGCTCGTGGGCATCGAACCCGCCCGAAGCCGGTATGACGTGGCGGCTGCCGCGCAGCACGTGCATGAAATTGTACAGCCCCGCGCCATGCGACAGCGGCGCGGCATAGACCGCCGCATCCTGAGGCAGGACATCGTCGACATCGACGAAATAGGCGTAAGTCATGGCGTGAAGGTTGGCATTGGTCAGCATCACACCCTTTGGCTTGCCAGTGGTGCCCGAGGTGTAGAACAGCCAGGCCAGATCATCCCCGGCCCGGGGCACCGGCGCCGCGAGCGCCTCGTTCTCCATTCCGGAAACCGCTTCGGTTTCGAGGTCGTGAAGTGCGCATGTGGACGGCAGCAGGGCCGACAGCTCGTCGGCACCCGAGACAAACACCAGCTTGCTGACCGAATCCGCGATGATGAAGGCGGCCTCGCGCGGATGCAGCTTGGCATTGATCGGAACCGCTGCCGCGCCGCAGAACCAGATGCCGTAGAGCAGCTCGAGATAGGCGGGGCTGTTCTTCATGAAGACGGCGACGCGGTCGCCGGGCTCTACTTTGTACCGCGTCTGCAAAACGGCGCCGATGCAGGCCGCGCGCGTCGCAAACCCAGCATAGGTCGCAACCGGATCCTCGCCCGACATCAGCGCCGTCGCCCCGGGTTGTCTCTTGGCGGTGCGGACCAGCCATTCTGCCAGATTCATTGTGAGTCTCCATGATCCCGCCGGGCAACCTACATCAATCACAAATGCCGGTCACGGCATGACATGACATACCGCTTCCGTGCCGCCCATGAGCACGGGTGCCACTCGGGCCTTTCCAAGGCTTATCACGCCCGATCTGTGACGGGCGGACTTGCCCACGGCGGCCCGACATGACATCGACGTTGCACAGGCTCGACAACCAGGGAGGCGACCCGCGCCATGCCACATGCTCCGGAAGCCAACGAGGATATCCGCGACCTGTCGGACGGATGGACCGTCACCAATGGCACCTACAGCGTGCCCTTGCCGGTTCCCGGTGACGTTCATTCAGCGCTTCTCGATGCCGGCATCATCTTGGATCCCTATTGGCGCGACCGGGAGATGTCACTCGACTGGATCCATGAAAGCGAATGGACGGCGACCAAGGTCTTCGATCTGGCGGCGAAGGAGGATGGCCCCTGGACGCTGAGCTTTGCGGGAATCGACTGCGTGGCCGAGGTCCGGCTGAACGATGTGCTTCTAGGTCTGCCGCGGAACCGGTTCCTGCGCCACGATTTTGATGCCGGTGATGCGCTTGTGGCGGGCGAGAACCGCCTGCAGGTCACGTTCCGGTCGAACTCAGGCGAGGCGGAGCGTCTGGCCGGCGCCTCGCCCTACCCGGTCCCCTACATCAGGTGGAACAACCGGCTGGCGCATTACAATTTCCTGCGCAAGCCGCAATGCGACGCCGGCTGGGACTGGAACATTGCCCTGTCGCCGCTCGGGCTGTGCGGTCCGGTCACGCTGAAGCGCAGCCCCCAGGCGCGGCTTGACGACGTGATGGTGCGGCAGCGGCATCAGCCGGACGGTGCGGTCATCCTCGAGGTCGACCTGCACTACACGGCTTTCGCGCCGGCCACCTTGGAAACCGAACTCGTGTGCGACGGCCTGACAACGGCACACCCGGTGCAGGTCTGGCCGGGCAAAGGTAAGACAACACTGACATTAACGACCAAGGAGCCGGAACTGTGGTGGCCGGCCGGTCACGGGCGGCAGCATCTTTATGCGCTCAAGCTGCGGTTCGGGACGGAACGGCGCACATTGCGGATCGGGCTGCGGCAGGTCGAGTTGGTCACCGACGCCGATGAGACCGGTCACCGTTTCCTGTTCAAGGTCAACGGGCGCGAGATCTTCATGCGCGGCGCCAACTGGATCCCCGCCGATGCGTTGCCGGCGCGGGCCACCCGGGAGACCGTGCGCGATCTGCTGACCTCGGCGGTCGAGGCCAACATGAACATGATCCGGGTGTGGGGCGGCGGCCAGTACGAGCCGGACTGGTTCTACGACCTATGCTCGGAAATGGGGCTGATGGTCTGGCAGGATTTCATGTTTTCCTGCAACCTGTATCCGGCGCATGACCGTGACTGGCTCGACGGCGTGCGGCTCGAAGCCCGGCAGCAGATCATGCGCCTGTCATCGCAGTCCTGCATGGCGCTTTGGTGCGGCGACAACGAGGTGATCGGCGCGCTCAACTGGTTCGAGGAAAGCAAGGCAAACCGCGACCATTATGTCGCCGTCTACGCGCGGCTCAACGCGGCGCTGGAAGAGGCGATTGCGGAAGCCGAACCGGATGTCGCCTTCTGGCCGTCCTCGCCCTCGGTCGGGCGGCTCGATTTTGGTGACGGCTGGCACGACGACACGTCGGGCGACATGCATTTCTGGGATGTCTGGCACTCTTCGAAGGATTTCGAGCACTACCGCACCGTCAAGCCGCGGTTCTGCTCGGAATTCGGCTTCCAGTCGTTCCCGTCCAACCGAGTGATTGCCAGCTTCACCGAGGAAGAAGACCGCAATGTCTCCTCGCGAGTGATGGATGTTCACCAGCGCAATCCCGGCGGCAACAGCCGCATCGTCGAGACGCTGGCGCGCTATTTCCGCTTTCCCGACTGGTTCGAGGACATGACCTGGCTCAGCCAGGTCAGCCAGGCGCTGGCGATGAAGACGGCCATCGAGTTCTGGCGCTCATCCAAGCCGCGTGCGATGGGCACGCTGTACTGGCAGCTCAACGACACCTGGCCGGTGGCGAGCTGGTCGTCGCTGGAATATGGCGGCGGCTGGAAGCTCACGCACTACCTGGCGCGAAAGTTCTATGCGCCGGTGCTGGTGACCGCTCAGCCCGACGAGACGACCGGCGACATCGTGCTTTGGGCGATCAACGACACGACCGAGACGGTGCATCTCCACATCACCGCCTGCCGGGTATCGATGGCGGGTCTGATCAGCGAAGCCGGAAACTGGGCACTCCACTGTCCGGCAGATCGTCCTGTCGAGGTGGCGCGGTTCAGGCCTGACACCATCGGTGAAGACGCGTTCCTGAACTTCGGCTGGCAGGACCCCGCCGGCAACCATGTCGGGGAAAACGACTATCTTCCCCGCCGCCCGAAGGATTACCGTTTCGCGGATCCGGAAATCCATGTCGAGGACGAAGGCGACAGCATCGCGCTGACCAGCAATCTGCCCGCACTTTTTGTCACACTCGACCATGGCGGCTCCGACATCTGGTCGGACAATGGTTTCACCCTGCTTCCGGGCATTCCGAAAGTGATCCATCGCGCCCGCGCGCGCGGCGGAATCCACGGTGATCGCGAAATCCGGTATCTGAAGAGCTGACCTGTTCCGGAATCATGTCCGGCGTGGTCAGCCCTTGGCGCAACCTGATTTCTGCCGTGGCCGGCACGAACCTTTGGGGGTATTTTCCCATGCGGCGAAATGGGGCAGCATGCGTGCCAGGGGGTGGCTTTGCCAGACGCTGTTTAATCGATATACCAGCATCGGAAATCATCCCTGAAGGCAGACAATCTGCCCAAACTGGCCAGTTCGGGTGCGCATCTGGCTTCTTTTGACGAGCCGCACATGCAAATAACGAAGAAAGTTGCGAAAATGGGCAAGAACGCCGCCATACAGAACCGCAAGACGGACGCGATCGCACGGGGCGTCGGCATGATGACGCAGGTCTATGCGGAGCGCGCCGAAAACGCCGAGATCTGGGACGTTGAAGGCAACCGCTACATCGATTTCGCCGCCGGGATCGCCGTGGTCAACACCGGCCATCGTCACCCCAGGGTGATCGAGGCGGTGAAAGCGCAGCTCGACCGCTTCACCCACACCTGCCACCAGGTGGTGCCCTACGAGAACTACGTTCACCTGGCCGAACGCCTGAACAGGCTCGTTCCCGGCGATTTCGACAAGAAGACGGTGTTTGTCACCACCGGCGCGGAAGCCGTCGAGAACGCCATCAAGATCGCCCGCGCGGCCACCGGGCGCACGGCCGTTGTGTCGTTCTCGGGGGCCTTCCATGGCCGCACCTTCATGGGCATGGCGCTGACCGGCAAGGTGTTCCCCTACAAGGCGGGCTTCGGCGCGATGCCGGGCGATGTCTACCATGTCCCCTTCCCGGCGGCACTGCATGGCGTCTCGGTCGAGCAGTCGCTGATGGCGCTTGAAACCCTGTTCAAGGCCGATGTCGATCCGGCCCGCGTGGCGGCGATCATCCTCGAGCCGGTCCAGGGCGAAGGCGGCTTCTACGAGGTGCCGGCGGGCTTCTTCAAGCTCTTGCGCGAGATCTGCGACAAGCATGGCATCCTGCTGATCGCCGACGAGATCCAGACCGGTTTTGCCAGAACCGGCAAGATGTTCGCGATGGAGCATCATGGCGTTGCGCCTGACCTGACCACCATGGCCAAGGGACTGGCGGGCGGTTTTCCGCTGGCAGCCGTCACCGGGCGCGCCAGCATCATGGACGCGGCCAATCCGGGCGGGCTCGGCGGCACCTATGGCGGCAACCCGATCGGCATTGCCGCCGCCCACGCGGTGCTGGACGTGATCGAGGAAGAAGCGCTTTGCGACCGCGCCATGCAGCTTGGCAACAGGCTGAAGCAACGG
>JAHJUC010000124.1 GCA_018829385.1 Alphaproteobacteria bacterium | reverse complement strand
CGTCGGCAAGAAGGGCTACGACATCCTGCGCCGGGAATACGCATCTCTGATCATCGAGCGTGTGGATTTCCGGGACGTCAAGCAGATGAGCTTTGCCCAGGCCGAAACGGTCGCGGACAAGGTCATGGGCCTGTTCGATCAAGGCGGCTTTGACGTTTGCACGCTGTTCTACTCGGAGTTCAAGTCGGTGATCAGCCAGGTTCCGACAGCGCAGCAGCTGATCCCCGCTTCGGCAGGACCGGCCGATGCGGACGCAAGCGCGTCGGCGATCTACGACTACGAGCCGAGTGCCGAGGAAATCCTCGAGGATTTGCTGCCGCGTTCGATCAAGGTGCAGATCTTCAGGGCGCTGCTTGAGAATGTTGCAGGTGAGATGGGCGCGAAAATGTCCGCAATGGACAACGCAACCCGCAATGCTGGCGAGATGATCGACAAGCTGTCGATGAGCTACAACCGCCAGCGGCAGGCGCAGATCACCAAGGAACTCATTGAAATCATTTCGGGCGCGGAAGCGCTCTAAGGTACACGGAAGAGGGTAAGATACATGGCTAAGGCAGCTACCCCGGCAACCAAGCCCGCAGCGGCGAAAAAACCCGCAGCGGCTAAGAAGCCAGCAGCAGCAGCGACGAAGGCGAGCGCAGTCAAGAGCGCGGCAGCCAAGTCCGGTGCAATCGGCCGCGTGACGCAGGTCATCGGCGCGGTTGTCGACGTGGCGTTCGATGAAGGCGCGCTGCCGACCATCCTGAACGCGCTGGAAACCGACAACATGGGCAACCGCCTGGTGTTGGAAGTGGCGCAGCACCTGGGTGAAAATTCGGTTCGCACCATCGCCATGGACTCGACCGAAGGTCTGGTTCGCGGCCAGAAGGTTGTCGACACCGGCGATTCGATCTCGGTGCCGGTCGGCGAAGAAACGCTCGGCCGCATCCTGAACGTGATCGGCGAGCCGGTGGATGACGCCGGCCCGGTCAAGACCAAGGCCCGCCGCTCGATCCACCAGGACGCTCCGGCATTCAGCGAGCAGTCGACTGAAGCCGAAATCCTGGTCACCGGCATCAAGGTCGTCGACCTGCTCGCCCCTTACGCCCGTGGCGGCAAGATCGGCCTGTTCGGCGGCGCCGGCGTCGGCAAGACGGTTCTTATCCAGGAACTGATCAACAACATCGCCAAGGCGCACGGCGGCTACTCGGTGTTTGCCGGTGTGGGCGAACGTACCCGCGAAGGCAACGACCTCTATCACGAGATGATCGAGTCCGGCGTGAACAAGGAAGGCGGCGGCGAAGGCTCCAAGTGCGCCCTCGTGTTCGGCCAGATGAACGAGCCTCCGGGCGCCCGTGCCCGTGTTGCGCTGACCGGCCTGACGATTGCCGAGCAGTTCCGCGACGAAGGCCAGGACGTGCTGTTCTTCGTGGACAACATCTTCCGCTTTACCCAGGCCGGTTCGGAAATGTCGGCGCTTCTGGGCCGTATCCCGTCCGCCGTGGGCTACCAGCCGACGCTCTCCACTGACATGGGTGCGATGCAGGAGCGGATCACCACCACCAACAAGGGTTCGATCACCTCGGTGCAGGCCGTCTACGTGCCGGCCGACGACTTGACCGACCCCGCGCCGGCCTCGACCTTTGCCCACCTTGACGCGACGACGGTGTTGAACCGCTCGATCGCGGAAAAGGGCATCTACCCGGCGGTTGACCCGCTCGACTCCAACTCGCGCATGCTCGATCCGCTGATCATCGGCGAAGAGCACTACGAAGTTGCCCGTGGCGTGCAGGAAATCCTGCAGCGTTACAAGTCGCTCCAGGACATCATTGCCATTCTCGGCATGGACGAGCTGTCGGAAGAGGACAAGGTCACCGTGGCGCGCGCCCGCAAGGTCGAACGCTTCCTGTCGCAGCCGTTCTTCGTGGCTGAAGTGTTCACCGGTTCGCCGGGCAAGCTGGTCGACCTCGCAGACACCATCAAGGGCTTCAAGGGCCTGGTGAACGGCGATTACGACCATCTTCCGGAGCCGGCCTTCTACATGGTCGGCACCATCGAAGAGGCCGTCGAAAAGGCCCAGCGCTTGGCCGCCGAAGTCGCCTAATTACGAAATTGCCCGCGCGGGCCGGCCCCGGCCTGCCTGCGCGGCGTATCCGAACAGCACTGCGATAAAGTGAACGTCATGGCTGACAGCTTCAATTTTGAACTCGTATCCCCGGAACGGCTGCTCTTGTCGGCAACCGTGTCCGAAGTCGTCATTCCCGGCACCGACGGCGAAATGACGGTGATGGCGCATCATGCTCCGACCATGACCACGATCAAGCCGGGCGTGGTGACCGTGGTCACCGCTGACGGAAAAAGCGATCGCTTCGTGGTGTTTGGCGGCTTTGTCGACATTCTGCCCGAAGGCTGCACCCTGCTTGCCGAATCCGCCGTTGCCGTGGCCGATATCGACCGCAACGACCTTTCCAAGCGGCTGCAGGACGCCCGCGAAGACGTGGCTGATGCAACCAATGACGCCGCCAAGCAGAAGGCGCAGGAATATCTCGATCACCTGACGACGATGGAAGCCGCCCTCTAGGCTGAAACGCAGCAGATGACGATTGTTTCAGGCGGCCCCCGGGCCGCCTTTTTCATTAGGCCTGTTGTGATAGTTGCCGACGGTTGCGGCCCTGTATCCGTCTGCTGTTGCAGTCGTCCGGCACCGGCCGTATCCCTGATTCAGGCGCCGTTGGCTTCCAGGGCGCGTTTCACCGCCGCCTTGGTGTGGAGCCTGGTGGTGTCGTAGATGGGGATCGCGTCGCGGTCGGGGGTAACGATTGCCGTGAGCTCGGAACAGCCCAGCACCACCGCCTCGGCGCCCTGGTCATGCAGCTTGCGTATCACCCCGGCGATGAAGTCGCGGGCGCCGGAGCGCAGCACACCGCGGCTAAGTTCGTCATTGATGATCCGGTCGATCTCGATGCGATCCTCCGGGTCCGGCGTGATCACACGGGCGCCGGACTTGCCGAGCAGGCGCTCCGTATAGAATCCGCCCTCCATGGTGGCGCTTGTACCCAGAAGAGCCACGATCCGGTGTCCGGCCTCACGGATCTCGGCGCTAACAGGGTCGCAGATATGAAGCAGTTCGATACCGCAGACGCGCTCGATCTGCTCGGCGAACCGGTGCATGGCGTTGCTGGCGATGATGATGAAATCGGCTCCGCCGGCCTTGAGGCTGTGCCCGGCCTCGCACAATAGTGCG
>JAHJUC010000123.1 GCA_018829385.1 Alphaproteobacteria bacterium | reverse complement strand
GTTCTGAAACCATAGATGTTTGCCCGATCCTAACCACGTCCCTTGGGCGTTCCGAAACATCCCGCTGCTAGTCTGTTTGAAACAGCACGGGACTTCGGGACGTTTTGGGAATGACGATGAAACAGGCGGGAAAATGCCATGCGCGCGGGGTCGCGGCGGCCTTGATTGCCGTTCTCGGACTGGCGTTGCCGGCCATGGCCGAGACCAAGCCCACCTATGACAAACGCATCGAGGAAGCCGCGATCCGCATGCTTGTCCCCAAGCTTGGCGAGATGCGCGGATCGCTGGGCGTCGGGGGCGACGATTACCTGGCGTCGATGATCAACGAGCAGGTGATCGCCAGGCAGGCGGCACCTATCCGGTCGGAAGCCACCCAGCCACCGGCAAAACGGCTGCGGATCTTCGAAGACACACCGCTACGGGTTGCCAATGACATGCCAAAGCCCGAGGCGCGGCCGGGCGCACGGCAAGACAAGCGGCCGGTGGCCGGCAACAGGGCAGAGACTCCGGCGGCAACGGCAAGCGAGCGGCGCAGCAAGGGCAGCTTCCTGTTCTTCTGAACCACATCCGTCAGGGTTCCGCGCCGCACAAAGCGCTTGCCCTCGCCGCCCTTCCGGGCCAAGACGGCTTTCATGGCACACCCATCTCCACACATTGCGACCGAAAGAGACAGGCTCGACCAGATCCTGGTTCGGCGCGGGCTTTACGACAGCCGGTCGCGGGCGCGCGACGCGATTGCACGCGGCGCGGTTCTGGTCGACGGAAAAGCCGTCACCAAGCCCGGCGCGCCGGTGAGCGAGACCGCTGACATCACGCTATCGGATCCGGCGCGCAGCTATGTCTCACGGGCGGCGCTGAAGCTGATCGCAGGGCTCGACCGTTTCGGCTTCGATCCGTCAGGCCGGGTGGCGCTCGATGTCGGCGCCTCGACCGGCGGGTTCACGCAGGTGCTGATCGAGCGCGGCTCGACGCATGTGCTGGCGGTCGATGTCGGCCATGACCAGTTGCATGCGAACCTCAGGGACGATCCGCGCGTGAGCAATCTCGAGGGGCTCAATGCCCGCGATCTCGGCCCTGCGCATCTGGGCGGCCACACGGTCGGCGCGGTGGTGTCGGATGTCAGTTTCATCTCGCTGAAGCTGGCGCTGCCGCCCGCACTGGCGCTTGCCGCGTCCGGGGCCTTTGCCGTGCTCCTGGTCAAGCCGCAGTTCGAGGCGGGACGCGCGGCGATCGGCAAGGGCGGGCTGCTCAGAGACCCTTCGCAGGGGCCCCTCATCGCCGAGGACCTCGCCCGCTGGCTCGGCGAGCAACCCGGCTGGAGTGCTGTCGGCCCGATCTCCTCGCCGATCGAGGGCAGCGACGGCAACCACGAATTTCTCATCGGAGGCGTCAAGACATGAGCGCTCAGAAACTCGACATCACAAGGCTTGGCGGACAGGGCGACGGCATTGCAGAAACGCCAGCAGGACAGATCTTCGTGCCGTTCACCGTGCCGGGCGACGTGATCAATGCCGGCGTCGAGAAAGCCCGCGCCTCGCTGATCGCGGTGCTCACCCCATCGCCCGACCGGGTGACGCCGCCGTGCCCGCATTTCGGCCCCGACGAGGAGAACGCCGGATGCGGCGGCTGCGCGCTGCAGCACGTGGCGGATGAGGTCTACCGCGAGTGGAAGCGCGGGCTGGTGGTTGCTGCACTTGAAAGCCGCAACATTTCAGCCGAGGTGGCGCCGCTGGTTACCTGCCAGCCGCACACGCGGCGGCGGGTGGTGTTTGCCGCACGGCGCACCGACAAGGGCGCGATCCTCGGCTTCAACCGGGCGCAGAGCCATCACATCGTCGCTGTCGAGACCTGCGTGGTCGCCACTGAGCGGATCAACCAGGCGCTGCCGGCGCTGAGGCGCCTCGCCACGGCGGTGGCGGTCGGCAAGGAAGCGTTCCGCCTCTCGGTGCTTGACGCCGCACCCGGCCTCGACCTTGCCACTGACGCGCCGTTCAAGCTCGCAGAGCCGGACCGGCTCAGGATCATCCAGGCGGTGCGGGCCGAACCCGGTATTGCCCGGCTGACCTTCAACGGCGAGATCCTGATCGAGAAGCAGCCGCCGGAACTCGAATTCGGCCGGGTGATCGTCAACCCCCCGCCCGGCGGCTTCGTGCAGGCGAGCAAGGCGGCCGAGGACGTGATGGGCGATCTCGTCACCGGGCACCTGAAAAAATCCAAGCGGGTGGCGGATCTGTTCTCCGGCTCCGGGACGTTTGCGCTGAGGCTGGCGGAGAGCAGCCACGTGCACGCGGTGGAAGCCGACGGACCGTCGCTCGCCGCACTCGACAGGGCGGCGCGGCGGACACAGGGGCTGAAACCCGTCACGGTGGAAAAGCGCGACCTGTTCCGCCGGCCGCTGATGCTGGCGGAACTCAAGAGCTACCAGGGGCTGGTGTTCGACCCGCCGCGCGCAGGCGCCGAGGTGCAGGTGGCCGACATCGCCCGCTCGACCATCCCCCGCATCGCCGCCGTCTCCTGCAACCCGGTCACACTGGCGCGCGATCTCGAGATCCTGATCGCGGGCGGCTACAGGGTGATTTCGGTGACGCCGATCGACCAGTTCCTGTGGTCGAGCCATGTCGAGGTGGTGGTGCTGCTGGAGCGGCCGAAACGGTAGGGGGGTCTCACCGCGCGCGCTCTTCGTCATCCTCGGCCTCCGAGCCGAGGATCCATTCCGTGATCTTTCCGAGTGCAGCTACCGTGGAAGCATCGCGGTATGGGTCCTCGGGTCAAGCCCAAGGATGACGACGGAGGGAGGACGCCGTGTGGGGAGAGCAACACCCCACACGCCACGCCAAAACCCCGCGCGCGAGAAACTCGCCGGCGGCTTGGGGCAGTCTCCATGTCCGGAACCGGTCCGGACTCGTGGGGCGCGGGCGACAGGCCCGTGGTGGTTGGAAGAAGTGGCTTGGCGCGTGTCACCCGCGCCCCACCGGTGAGGAAAACCCCACGCCTTCCGGGCGCGGGACGGCTCTTCTTCAAGCGAAACTCGACGCAAGCCCCGGGCGGTTTCGTCACGTTCGGACCTTCGGGAACCGAACACCTCCCTCTCCCACCCGGCGCCAGACAGGAGGACCCGTCAGGCGCGGCAGGGACTTGTCAGGCCGGCGTTTGCGGTGACGCCGCGTTCCGCGACCGGGCAGCCCGCCCGGACAGGGATGCGGATCAAACGCCGCCGGTCGAAGATCGCGCCGCCCGTTTGCCTCTCGCAAGAAAGGCGCGGGCTCTGCACTTGCCTCAACCGGTTCCGGCCATTCGCGCGGGAAAACCCTCGGCCGGATCCACCTCGATCCGGCAGGCCCCCGCGCTGGCCGGGGTGTCGCTTCGCAAGCTTCCGGCCCGCAGGTACGGTGCCCGCGCGCCGAAACTCACCGCCTCCCGCCGGCCCGGGCTCCGTCAGCCCCGGCCATCCGTTCGGGACGGAAGGTGGGGGTAGTGTCGCATGGGGGGAAAGGGTGTGGAAAATGTTGGGGGCGAAACTTTCGAGTCTGGAGCCAGCCTTTCCCAAAGGCCCCTCCCCAACCAGGGCGAACCACGGGTCTCGCCCGTCCTTCGGACCCCCACAAGGGGGAGGGGCTCAACCCGGTATCGGCCACATTTTCCGATTTCGAATCTTGAACCTGTTGAAATGTCGGATTCATGGGCAGGAGACCGGCGACTTCCCATCTCCCCCCTTGCGGGGGAGATGTCACGAAGTGACAGAGGGGGGGAAGCCCCGCCTTCTGTGATTGCCGCATTACCCCCCTCTGTCGGCTACGCCGACATCTCCCCCGCAAGGGGGGAGATTAGGGTGCGGCGGGCTTGGGCGACCTCGAAGCTCAGCCTTATTCGCCGGCCTTGAGCACCTCGTAGTGCAGGCCCTTGGCGGTGCGGTCGGGGAAGCCGGTCCAGTGGGTGTGTTCGGGCTTCTCGGTGCCGTCCTTTTCCTTGGCCCAGACGCTGTCGTTGGAATTGGGGACCAGCTCGAGATACCTGGCCATCGTCTCGTCGCCCTTCAGATGCAGGCCGAGCCAGGCGGTGACGAAATGCTGCGAGATGTTGTTCATCCGCACCGAGTCCCAGACCGCGTCGGAGTAGTGATCGGACACGTTGAAGCCGAGATCCTCGTCGAACCTGTTGGCCTCAGTGGGGGCGGGCATCGGGGCGCCGGCATTGTGGTTGGCGTTGTCGAAGGTCAGCAGCGCCCGGTCGACGCTCTTTGCGCCCTGCCAGATGGCGCGGGTGCCCTTGTCGTAGCCCGAGACGTCGTCGACGGAGCCGGCGATGAAGAGCGAAGGTTTGGAGATGCCCTTCAGCGTTTCCTCGTCCCAGAAGTTGAGCACCCTGCCCCAGGGGCCGAAGGCGACAATGGTCTTGACGCGTTCATCGGGCAGCGCGTTGTGGGTGTCGCTGCCGCTCAGGTGGACGCCGAGCGTGCCGTGCGGGCCGCCCCAGGCGTAATCGACGGCGGTCTGGGTGACGCCGCCGCCGGCGCTGATGACGGCGCCGTAGCCGCCCATCGAATAGCCGATGATGGCGGCGTTGTCGGCGTTGGCGAGGCCGTTCAAGAAGTTGCCGTCCTCGCCCGTGAGACGCGCCAGCTCATTCAGCACGAATTTCTGGTCGATCGAGCGGTTGACGAGCGTCGAGCCGAAGGCGGCCTTGGTGCGGTAGGTCGAATCGGTGTGGTCGATGGAGGCCACGACATAGCCCTTGGAGGCGATGTTTTCGGCCAGGTGCGACAGCAGGAAGCGGTTGCCGGGATAGCCGTGCGAGATGATCACCAGCGGAAAGGCCGTTTCGGCAGCGGCGGGAGCGGCATCGCGCATGGCCTGGCCGAAGAGCGTCACCTCGGTCTTGCCGTCGCGCAGATAGGCCCTGAGCTCGTTCGAGCCTTCGGCATTTGCATCGGCGGGATACCAGACCTCGACGGTCAGCGGCCGGTCGTAGCGCGGCCATTCAGCCGGTTTTTCCGCCGCCGGGTCGATCGCCAGGATATCGATCTGGCCGGGATTGACCATCTCCAGCGTGCGCACGCCGACCTTGTGGTCGCCGTAGGCCGACAGTTCCGGCGCATCGGGACGCTGGGTGTCGATGCGGTTGGTGGCGGGCGCGGGCGCGCCGCCGTGGCTGGCCGCGAGAGCCGAGCCTGTGAAAGCTGCAATGGTCATGGCTGAAGCTGCAATGAGAAGAGAAAATCTGATCATGGTATGCCTTTCGCGGTTTGGACGCGTTGTGAAAGCGGAACTGCCGGAGAGACCGGTTAGCAGGCTCACGTAACGGTCGTGCGACGCTAACGCACTCCGCCGCATGAAACCAGATCGCGACGCGGCAAAGGCGGCTTACTTCTTTCGCGCCATGAAGGCCTGGAAGGCGGCCAGCGCCTCGGCGCTTTTCAACTGATTTGAAAAATGCTCGGCTTCCTCGCGCATCCGGGCGATCACCGGGGCCGGGTCCTGCCTGACCAGGCGGCGGGAAATGGCGAGCGCCTGCGGCGGTTTCTTGGCGAGATGGTCGGCGGCGGCAAACACCGCGGGCTCCAGTTCCTCGGCGCTGACGGTCTTGTAGATCAGGCCGGCACGTTCGGCCTCCTCGCCGGAGAACGGAATCCCGGCGGCGAGAAGCGCAAAGGCCTTCTGGTGCCCCATCGCGGCAGGCGCGAGCAGGCTCGAGGCGGCTTCCGGCACCAGCGCCAGATCGGTGAACGGGGTGTGGAAGCGCGAGCCGGGCGTGGCGAAAGTCAGGTCGCAATGCATGTGGATGGTGGTGCCGATGCCGATCGCAAGGCCATCGACGCCGGAGACGACCGGCTTGCCGGTGCTGGCGAGGCTGCCGAGGAAATCGAACACTTCGGTGCCGCCGGCGCCGCCCATGGCAACGGCCATGAAGTCCTGCATGTCGTTGCCGGAGGTGAAGACGCCGGGGGTGCCGAGCATCACATGCACGCGCACGCCGTCATCGC
>JAHJUC010000780.1 GCA_018829385.1 Alphaproteobacteria bacterium | reverse complement strand
TGCTCTTCGAAAACGGGGTGATCACGGCCGCCGGGTCCTATGCGGAGGTGGCATCGAAGGCACCCGCAGGTATCGAGACCATCGACCACCGGCCACTCCTCCTGATGGCCGGCTTCATCGATCCGCATATTCATTTCCCGCAGATGCAGGTGACGGCGAGCTACGCCGCCAACCTGCTCGAATGGCTCAACACCTACACCTTTGTCGAGGAGCAGCGCTTCGCCGACGCGGCGCATTCCGCCCGCTTCGCCACACTGTTCTTCGACGAATTGCTGCGCCACGGCACCACCACGGCGGCGGCCTATTGCTCCGTGCACAAGGGGTCGGCCGACGCCTATTTCGCTGAAGCCCAACGCCGCAACCTGCTGATGGTGGGCGGCAAGGTGATGATGGACCGCAACGCGCCCGCGGCGCTGACTGACACGGCGCAATCGAGCTATGACGACAGCAAGGCGGTGATCGCCGACTGGCACGGCAAGGGGCGCAATCACGTGGCGATCACGCCGCGCTTTGCCATCACCTCCACCCCGGCCCAGCTGGAAGCCGCAGGCACGCTGGCGCGCGAGCATCCCGATCTGCTGATCCAGACGCATCTGTCCGAGAACGACGCCGAAATCGCCTACACGCTGGAGCTCTACCCCGAGGCCAAGGACTACACCGACGTCTACGCGCGGTACGGGTTGCTGACCGACAAGATGCTGCTCGGCCATGCCATTCACCTCTCCGACCGTGAAATGGACGCAATCGCGGAAGCCGGATCCGTCGCGGTGCATTGCCCGACCTCGAACCTGTTTCTGGGCTCTGGTCTCTTCGATCTCAAGCGGCTGAAGCAGCATGGCGTCCGCACCGCGATTGCCACCGACATCGGCGGCGGCTCGAGCTATTCGCTCCTGAGAACACTCGACGAGGCCTACAAGATCCAGCAGTTGCGCGGTCACCGGCTGCCGCCGATCGAAAACTACTGGCAGGCGACCCGCGGCAATGCGGAAGCGCTCGGACTGGTGGAGCGTATCGGCACGCTGGAACCGGGGACCGACGCGGACATCATCGCGCTTGACGCCAGGGCGACGCCGGCCATGCAGATCCGGATGGAAACGGTTCAAACGCTGGAAGAAGAACTGTTCCTGATGCAAACAATGGGCGACGACCGGTCCGTCCGGCATGTCTATGTTGCCGGCGAAGCGGTCAAGGGATAGTTGCAAGCCAGCTGACGGATCTTATTTGTGCTTCCGTCACAATTCCGTCTTAACTCTTCGTTAATGGTCTTAATGCAAGCTGTGTATCAGCAGCGGTCTTTTTGAAGATTGCTTTTAAGGTCGCGTGAGCACGGATGTACTGCCACGCGGCTTTTGCTTTTTCTACGGGTCTTCCCGGCTCCCCTTCCCGTTTCACACACCAAGTCTCGCGGCGCCTTCATTGAAGGCACGGTTCGCCCGTGGGTAGCCATGAACTGACTGTCGAAGGTTCAGCTGCCCCGGTAGGTCGAATAGCCATAGGCCGAAATCAGCAGCGGCACGTGATAGTGCGCGGTCGTGTCGGCGATGCCGAAGCGGATCGGGATCACGTCGAGAAATGCCGGATCCGGCAGCTTTTCGCCGGCCGAGCGCAGATAATCCCCCGCATGGAACCGGAGTTCGTAAACCCCGCGGCCGAGTTCCGCGCCCGTCAGAAGCGGGGCGTCGACCCGGCCATCGGCGTTGGTTCTCACGGTCTTGATCAAATGATGATCGAGCCCTTCGATGTGGACAAGCTCGATGACCAGTCCGGCAGCGGGCTTGCCATGGGCCGTGTCGAGCACGTGCGTGGTCAGGCGACCGGTTCCGGTTGGGAGGGGCTGGGCGGACATTGGCGTCTCCTTGGATCAGTTGACCGGTTGGGCGATCAGATAAGGCACATCATAGCTGGCTTCCTCGAGATTGGCGCCATCGCCCTCGCGGTCCATCACCAGAAAATCGCTGACGCGGCCCACGGCAATCAGCGGATGATGCCAGACATTGCGGGCATACTGCACGCCGATGTGGCCGGGAACCAGGAAGGCGCGCGGCTGGCCCGGTCGTCCGCCGGCATCCGGCGCAACGACTGCGATCCAGTCTCCGCGGGTGACCGGAAAGAATGCCTGGCTGCCAAGCGGGTGGCGCTCCATCATGTCGATCGCGTAGGGAAACTTGCGTGGCTGGCCGCGAAACAGCGAGAGGATGGTGTTCCCTCCCCCGGTGGCGGTATCGGCCATGGCAAGCGCGTGGAAGCGTTCGGTGGTGCCGCCATTGATCATGCGCAGTTCCGCAGCCGCGGTATCCATGACGGTGCCGAACGGGGCGAAAGCCTCGGCGGTCAGCGGTTCGAGTGTCAGTTCCTGCATCTGCCGCTCACGCTTCCGGCAGGATCGAGGCGATGCGGAACCCGGCGATCCTTTCGACCTGGGCGCAGGCGGTCTCGAATTCGGTCTGCGCGTCGTTGCCGATGCGGGTTTCGAAAGCGGCAAGGATGCTGTCCTTGTCGTGTCCCTTGACCGCGATGATGAACGGAAAGCCGAAGCCGGTCATGTAGCTTGTGTTGAGCTCGGTAAACCTTGCGTGCTCCTCAGCGCTCAACCGGTCGAGGCCGGCGCCGGCCTGTTCGGATTTCGATTCTTCCGTCAGCTCTCCGGCGATCGCCAGCTTGCCGGCGAGATCGGGGTGGGCACGCAGAACGCCCAGACGCTCGTCATGGCTGGCGGCGCGAAACTCGGCGCACAGGGCGTCATGAACCGGGCCGGCCTTCAGCGGGGCAACGATACGGCCATTGTCAAAGGCCCGTTCGGCAATCCAGGGCGAATGCTCGAACATGCCGCCAAAACGGCCGACAAACTCGTCGCGATCAATCATGCCGACGTCTCCGGATGGTGATGGGAGTGCCAGTGATTGGCGATGTCGATGCGGCGGGTTACCCAGGCCTTGTCGTGAGACGCGACGTAATCGAGGAACCTGGCAAGGGCCGCGGCGCGGCCGGGACGGCCGACAAGCCGGCAGTGCAGGCCGATCGACATCATCTTCGGGCTGCCGGCCGCACCTTCGGCCATCAGCACATCGAAGGTGTCCTTGAGATAGGT
>JAHJUC010000779.1 GCA_018829385.1 Alphaproteobacteria bacterium | reverse complement strand
CGTCGCGCAACCGCTCCGCCACCTGGGCTGCGATCTCGAATGTCGTATCGGGCATCACCACCACGAATTCCTCGCCGCCGTAACGGCAGGCAAGGTCGGCGCCGCGAACGGCTCCGCGCACGCGCCTGGCAAATTCCCGCAGGACGTCGTCGCCACCCTCGTGACCGTGGGTATCGTTGATCGACTTGAAGAAATCGATATCGGTGATCAGCACCGACAACGGCCGGCCACGGCGATTGGAGCGATCGACCAGGGTTGCCAGGTGGGTATCGAGATAGCGGCGGTTGTTGAGGCCGGTGAGCGCATCGGTAACGGCGAACTCGACGGACTGGGAAAGACTGGCACGCAACCGGTCGGAATAGCGCTTGCGGCGGATCTGGGTGACGCTGCGGGCCACCAGCTCGTTGGGGTCAAGCGGGCGCAGCAGGTAGTCGTTGACGCCGAGTTCGAGCGCGCGGATCACCAGATCCTCCTCGCCCTGTTCGGCCACCACCAGCATCGGGATGAACCGGGTCCGCTCCAAGGAGCGCAGCTGCGAGCACAGCCGCAGCGGATCGTAGTCTTCCAGCGACGACGAAACGATCACCAGTTCGTAGGGCTTCTCGGCCGCCTCGAAGAGAGCGGCCTGGGGATCTCCGATGGCGGTGACCTCGGCAATCCCGGCGAGCGCGCGCGACATGCGGTCTTGCGAGTTGGCGCGGCTCTCGACCAGCAGCACCAGGCCGGGCTCGTCGAGCTTGCCCTGGTGTGGCGCCAGAAGGGTTTCCAAGCCCATGCCGCGCGCGGTTTCCGCCCGCAGCCGCAATTCGTCGCTCAAGGCCTTGAAACGGATCAGGCTCTTGACCCTGGTCATCAGCTGGAGATCGTTGACGGGCTTGGTCAGGAAATCGTCGGCGCCGGCCTTGAGGCCGCGGACGCGGTCGGCAGGCTGGTCAAGCGCCGTGACCATGACGACGGGAATGTGCGCCGTCCGCGGGTTCTGCTTGAGCCGTTCACAGACCTCGAAGCCGTCGATGCCGGGCATCATGATGTCGAGCAGGATGAGATCGACCGGGGTCTGGTCGCAGATCGACAGCGCGGTCATGCCGTCGGCGGCGGTGAGAACCTCGAAATACTCGGCCAGAAGACGCGCTTCAAGAAGCTTCACATTGGCAGGAATGTCGTCAACCACCAGGATGCGCGCGGTCATGTCAGATCTCCACCCTCACGCATCACCGAGATAGGTCTTGATGGTCTCGATGAATTTCGGCACCGAGATCGGCTTGGAGATATAGGCTTCGCATCCCCCCTGGCGGATGCGTTCCTCGTCGCCCTTCATCGCGAAGGCTGTGACGGCGATGATCGGTATCACGTGCAGGTCGTCATCCTGCTTGAGCCATTTGGTGACTTCGAGACCGGAGACTTCCGGCAGCTGGATGTCCATCAGGATCAGGTCGGGACGGTGCTTGCGGGCAAGATCCATGGCTTCCAGACCGTTGCGGGTCTGGATCGTCTTGTAACCTGACGCCTCGATCAGATCCCGGAAGAGTTTCATGTTGAGTTCATTGTCCTCAACAATCATAACCTGCTTTGTCATATCCGATCCCATTCCCGATCCCGGCAGACCATCCGTCTGCCCGATCCCGTCATTGCCGGTGACCAGCGGTTCATTTCACCGGCTTTCGGCTGCCCCGGTCCGCGCAAAACCTGATCCGCATGACCGGTCAACACCGTCACCTTAGTTCCATTAGGTTGAAAAAGTGGTAATCGGTCATTTCGAATACCGTGCATGACACTTCGGAAGGACATGACAGCGATGGCGGATGCGGAAGAGACGGCAATTGCCGTGCTGGTCTGGCTTGCGGGCGAGCCCGAACTGATGGGCCGTTTCCTGGCGCTGACCGGGCTCGAGGCTTCCAACCTGCGCGAAGCCGCCAGGGAACCGGGGTTCCTCGCCGGCGTGCTGGGCTTCCTGATGAGCCATGAACCGACGCTGCTCGCCTTCTGCGCGGCAACCGATACCAGGCCTGAAACGATTTCCCGGGCTTTCCATGCACTTGGCGGAACCACCGAGGTATGACGATGCTTATCCCCGACGCGGAACATGATGACCTGCAGCTGGGCGAGCGGCCGTTGATTGTCTGCGACATTGACGAGGTCGTGCTGGAATTCGTCACGCCCTTCATGGCCTATCTCGACCACAATGGCCACGAGTTGCGTGCCACATCGTTCCGCCTGCATGGAAATGTCTTCAGCCGCGCCGACGGCAGCGAGACGCCGGGCGAGACCGTCAGCGCAATGCTGGAAGCGTTTTTCGAAGCCCAGGACGAGTGGCAGACGCCGGTGATCGAGGCGGCCGACAGCCTGGCACGGCTGTCCACGCAGGCCGACATCGTGTTTCTGACCGCGATGCCGCCGCGCCATCGCAACCAGCGGCGAACCCTGCTGTCCCGGCACGGCTTCGACTACCCGATGATCGCGACCGAAGCGCCCAAGGGGCCCGCGGTGCTGGCCCTGCACGGCGCGCGGGCGCAGCCGGTGGTGTTCATCGACGATATCTTTGTCAATCTGCAGTCGGTGCGCAAGCATGTGCCGGAAACGCTCCTGGTCAACCTGATGGCCAACGACACATTCCGCGCGCTGGCGCCGCATCCCGGCGATGGTGTCGAGATCGCGACCGACTGGCTGCATGCCGAAGCCCTGATCAAGGCCCATTTCGGCGCCAGTGCCGGCTGACCGGAGGGGCACCGCAAAGGTGCTTGCCGGGTGGACAGACGTGCGCCTCATGCAAGTGCCTTTCGCATCAGCGGCCGTCCCGGCTTGCGTTCGGCGACGCGCT
>JAHJUC010000778.1 GCA_018829385.1 Alphaproteobacteria bacterium | reverse complement strand
GCAGTTCGAGGATCTGGGCTTTTGCGCCAAGGGCGAGGGAGCGCGGTTTGTCCGCGAGCACGACCTGACGATCACCGGCACTTTTCCGCACAACACCTCGGGCGGACAGCTGTCAGCCGGGCAGGCGGGAGCGGCTGGCGGCTATCTCGGGCTGGTCGAGGCGATAAGGCAGGTGACCAGCCAGGCCGGAGGCACCCAGGTTGCCAAGGCGCGCACCGCAATGGTGTCCGGGTTCGGCATGATCAATTACGACCGGGGACTGTGCTCGTCGGCAGCGATCCTGACGGGGGATGACGCATGACCGACAAGCTTCTGCCGCCGAAAAGGAAAAACCCGCAGCTGCGCCAGCAGGTGCCGACCCTGCCGCCGCAGATGCGCTCGCGGGCGGCCCTGGGGCTGACATCCGCCGCCGCGCGCGGAGCGTTCTCGCTGCAGCATTGCGAAGCGTGCGGCGCGGTTCAATATCCGCCGCGCGATGCCTGCTGCGCCTGCCTCTCGATTGATCTCGTCTGGCGCGAGACGGCGCGGGACGGAACCGTGATCGCCGAGACCCGCATTCACGCCTCGCCCGATCCCTATTACCGCGAACGACTGCCCTGGCGCTCCGGCCTGGTGCGGCTATCCGTCGGGCCGACGGTGTTGTGCCATCTGCATGGCGACGTGGGCCGCAGCGACATGGTTCGCATGGATCTCAAGCTCGACAAGGCCGGACAGGGCGTGATGATCGCTCTGCCGCAGGAAAGGACACGCGACATGGAGGACGATCCGCAATTGCGCGAGCTCACCGCGCATCCCAAACACCGGCGAGTGCTGATCACCGACATCCGGTCGCCGGTGACGCGACCGCTGATCGAGGCGCTGCTCAAGGCAGGCGCCGCGCAGATCTTCGTCGGGGAATCCGAAAGCTGGCGGCGCGGCTCCGATCATGCGGCAATCGCCGCGCTGGAGCGGGTGTCAGTGATGCCGCTCGATGTCTCCGATCCGTCCTCGGTGAAGAAGCTGGCGGCCGAGATCGGCGGCAAGACCGATATCCTGATCAACACCGCGCGGCATGTGCGGCCCGGCGGCGTGCTCGGTTCGGACACGGTGTTTGCACGCGAGGAATTCGAGATCAATGCGCTGGGGCTGATGCGGCTGGCGCAGGCCTTCGGGCCGGGTATGGCGTCGCGCACGGCCGACGGGAACAACTCGGCGGTCGCCTTCGTCAATCTCCTGTCGGTGCACGCCCTGTCGGCGGACCCGCAGTATGGCGCGTTTTCGGCAAGCCAGGCGGCGGCGCTGTCGATCAGCCAGACGCTGAGGGCCGAGTTCCGTGCTTCGGGTCTCAGGATGATCAATGTCTTTGCCGGGCCGACCGACGACGAATGGCATCAGCCGCTGCCGCCGCCGAAAGTGGCGCCGAAGGCGCTGGCCAAGTCCATCGTCGAAGCGCTCTGCGAAGGTCTGGAGGACGTGTATTGCGGCGATGTCGCGAAAGATCTGGAGGAGCGCTGGCGGCGTGATCCCAAGATTCTGGAACGCGAACTGGCGGGAGGGGCCTGATGACCAATCCACTTGATCAGCTTGCGACGGCTCTTGCAGGCGGCACGGTCGAAATTGTCGATCTCACCCACACGCTGGATCCGGATTTTCCGGTGATCGTGCTGCCGCCGGAATTCGGCCAGTGTGCCCGGTTCCGGATGGAGGAAGTTTCCGCCTATGATGGCCGCGGGCCAGCGTGGAAATGGCACAATATCTCGATGAACGAGCACACCGGCACGCATTTCGACGCGCCGATCCACTGGGTCTCGGGTAAGGATGTCGCCAATGGCGCGGTCGACGAGATCGATCCTTCGGTCTTCGTCGGACCGGTGGTGGTGATCGATTGTTCCGAGGGTGCTGCGTCCAATGACGATTTCGAGCTGACGCCGGAGATCATCGATGCCTGGGAAGCGCAGTTTGGCAAAATTCCGGTCGACAGCTGGGTGTTGATGCGCACCGACTGGTCGAAACGGCGCGGTGCGGATTATCTCAACATGGCTGACGACGGGCCGCATTCGCCCGGGCCGACACCGGCGGCGATCGAGGCACTGCTGAAGCGCAACATCCGCGGCTTCGGAACCGAGACTGTGGGCACCGATGCGGGGCAGGGCGCGCATTACGTGCCGCCCTATCCTGCGCATTATCTGCTGCACGGGGCGGGGAAATACGGGCTGCAGTGCCTTTCCAATCTCGACCGTCTGCCGCCAACCGGCGCGATG
>JAHJUC010000777.1 GCA_018829385.1 Alphaproteobacteria bacterium | reverse complement strand
CTTGCGCTTGAGGATCGACAGCTGGTCGGACAGATTGGCCTTGGCGTCGGCGAGGTCGTTCATGCCGAACCAGGCGGCAACGGTGAAGAACACCAGGAACGGCACCCAGATGAAGCCGGCGTTCTGCAGCCAGAGCTCGCCACCGTTGCTGATGGACTGCGATTGCCCGCCCATCGCGCCGAACACGCCCATGGTGATGACGACAGGCACCACGAACTGAACGACCGAGACGCCGAGATTGCCCAGACCGGCATTGATGGCCAGCGCGTTGCCCTTCTGCGCCTTGGGGAAGAAGTAGTTGATGTTGGACATCGACGAGGCGAAGTTGCCGCCGCCGAAGCCGCACAGGAGCGCCAGGATGACGAAGGCCGAATAGGGCGTGTCGGGGTCCTGCACGGCAAAGCCGATGCCGAGCGCCGGGATCAGCAGCGAGGCGGTGGAGATCGCCGTCCAGCGGCGGCCGCCGAAGATCGGAACGACGAAGCTGTAGAAGATGCGCAGCGTCGCCCCGGACAGGCCCGGCAACGCAGCGAGCCAGAACAGCTGCCCGGTGCTGAAGGCGAACCCGATCGCCGGCAGCCGCGCCACCACCACCGACCAGACCATCCAGACGGCGAAAGCCAGAAGCAGGCAGGGGACCGAGATCCAGAGATTGCGGCGGGCGATGCCGCGGCCCTTGCTCTCCCAGAATTGCTGATCTTCGGGCCGCCAGTCGGTCAGCACAGGCCCCTTTGAGGTAATTGCGTTCATTCCAGTTACTCCTTGTGTCGGACCCTGAGGCCTTGCCTCCGGTCGATGAATTGGTGTGAGGTCCGGCAGGCGCCGGAGCTCTGATCAGGTCTGGCTGGCTTCAGGCACTTGCCGGAGACGGCCAACCACCCGCTGTAGTTCGTCCATGTCCGTGAACCGCGCCGTCAGCGTCAGGCCAGCGCCGCGTTCGGCAAGTTCGACCTTGTGGCTGCCGGCGAACAGGCGCGTGATCTCGGCTTCGGCGTCGCGCTTGACCCTGGCTTCGGCGGCGATCGCATGATCGACCGAGGACAGGACATATTCCTCGTCAAAGCCGCCCTCGGGCTCCTTGAGCCACATCCAGCAGACGGCCCAGCTCAGGAAGGCACCGGCCGAGATGATGAGGAAGAAGGTCGAGGAGTCGACAAACATGAAGATGAAGAGGTAGACGACCGCGCCGACATTGCCGTAGGCGCCGGCCATGCCCGCGATCTGCCCCGTCACCCGGCGCTTGATCGAGGGAATGATGCCGAAGGTGGCGCCTTCGGCCCCCTGCACGAAGAACGAGCAGCCGATGGTGATGGCGACGGCGATGACCAGCGGCCAGCTTGAGTTCATCAGTCCCATCAGCGCGAAGCCGACGCCGATGCCGAACATGTAGGCGAGCATGACGAAGCGCCGGTTGCCCATGCGGTCGGAGACGAGGCCGCCCATCGGCCGGGCGAACAGGTTGACGAAGGCAAAGGTCGAGGCAATCATCCCCGCCGCCACCGCCGTCAGGCCCCAGGTCTCCTGGAAGAACATCGGCAGCATCGACACGACGGCGAGTTCGGCGCCAAAATTGGCGAAATAGGTCAGGTTGAGCGCGGCGACCGAGGAGAACGGATAACGGTCGTCCTCGGGGATGCCTTTCTTGAGGATCGGCACATTGACCTTGATCGCCAGCCAGACCTGGTAGGCAACGATCACCGCGATGGCGCCGTAGCAGATCGCAGCCGTCATGCCGTCAACATAGCCCATGAGCTGCAGGCGGTAGACCACGATCGAAAGCACGCCGACCATTGGCACCGTGAAGAGGCAGAGCAACACGAGGTCGCGCCAGCTCGATACTTCCAGCGCCGTGGCCTTGCGCGGCTTCTTGTGGCTGTCCTTGTGGGGACCGTCGGTGATGGCAAACCAGTAGAACACGCCGTAGAGCCCCATGATGGCGCCCGATGTGGCGATGGCCCAGCGCCAGCCGTCAGGCCCGCCATAGATCAGCAGCGCGATCGTCGGGATGGTCATTGCCGCAGCGGCCGAGCCGAAATTGCCCCAGCCGGCGTAAAAGCCTTCGGCAAAGCCGATGTCGCGCGGCTTGAACCAGAGCGCCGTCATGTGGATGCCGACGACGAAAGAGGCGCCGACCGACGACAGCACGAGGCGCGACACGAAGAGCTGCTCGCGCGTGTCGCCGAAGGCAAAGACGAAGGTGGGAATGGCCATCGAGACCATCAGCACCGAGAACACCCGGCGCGGGCCCCATTTGTCGAGCGCCATGCCGACCAGGATACGCGCGGGAATGGTGAGCGCGACGTTGGCGATGGCAAACAGGCGCAGGTCGTCGCGGGTCAGCCAATCGGCCGAGGCCAGCATCGACGAAGCCAGCGGGGCCATGTTGAACCAGACATAGAAGCAGATGAAGAAAGCGATCCAGGTCAGGTGAAGCGCCTGAATTTCCTTGTTGCGAACCCGGAAGAGACTAGAGACTTGCATGGTTGCGTCCTTGAATCACTTGTCAGCCTTGGGGCTGCGCATGGGTGGGAATGATCAGCAGCGGGCATTTCACCCGCCGCGCCAGGAATGCCGACACCGAGCCAAAGGTCATGTGGTCGAACTCCTCCACCAGGGCGTCCAGCCGCTTGGTGAAGAAGCCGAGTGGACCCGTGTCCGGTTGATGGCTGTGGCGAGCCATGACCAGAAGGTCGGGCTTCTTCTCCTCGGTGGCCCGCAGGATCATCTTGCGTGCGTCGCCATCGGCGAGCATGACTTTGGCGGTGAACCCATGGGCGTTCAGTTCGGCCGCCGCAGCCTCTGTGCCGGCCTTCTGCGCCGCGAACTGCTCGTTGAACATGTCGTCCGCACCAGCCGTGGCGCTGCCGACATCCTCGATTACCGAAATCAACGTGACGGTGGGCTTGAGAGTGCCGAACATCTCGATCACTGCGTCGAGCGCAATCCGCGAGTTCCGGGAATGGTCATAGGCAAGCATGAGATGCATGGGCTGTGTCTCCGTCTCTGGGTCCGCCGTTGCAGACCCGTTGGAGGAGAAAATCCACACCGGATGAAGCTTCTTGTTGATGCAGATCAAACCGCTCGGCATCGCACTGCACAAACGAACCGGAATTGCATTCGGTCGAAATCCGGGGGTAAAAAGGTCAATCGCACAGGTGACAATTGTCAATTCTTGTGCGAGCTATTGTCTGGGCCTGAGCTAAAGTCTGGCAAGTCGGAACCTGGGGGAGACACGACATGCGGGATCAAGACAAACCCGAGATTCGCAAGTTGCCGTTGTTTCGCGACATGAGCGCAGAGAATTTCGAGACGCTCATGCAGGCGGCCTATGCGCAGACCTTTCCCGCACAACTCGAAATGATCCGCCAGGGCGAGCCGGCGGACTTTCTACATATCATGATGGAAGGCACGGTCGAGCTCTTCTCCGGATGGCGCGGCCGCGAGACGACCATGGCGGTGGTCAGGCCGGTTTCGACCTTCATCCTCGCTGCCTGCATCAAGGATGCGCCCTACCTGATGTCGGCGCGAACGGTCGAGAAGTCGCGCATCATCATGATCCCCGCCAAGGATCTGCGGGCGACCTTCCGGCTCGATCCGGAGTTCGCCATGTCGACAATCACGGAGCTGGCAAATTGCTACCGGTCCGTGGTGCGGCATGCCAAGGGCCTGAAGCTGCGCACATCGAGGGAACGGGTCGCCGCCTATATCTGCCGGCAGTCAAGACTTGCCGGGAGTACTGCCAGCTTCATCCTGCCCATGGAAAAACGGTTGCTCGCATCCTATCTCGGCATGACACCGGAAAACTTTTCACGTGCCGTCAAGTCGCTGCAAACCGATGGTGTCGCCATCGACGGCATGCGCATTATCATCACTGACCTCAAGGCGCTCGAGGCGATTGCCGGGCCAGACTCGCTGATGGACGGACCCGACGCCAATGCCGAGTTTCCTGGAGCCGACTTTCCCGACGTGCAATGGTCCGACAAGCAGCGCAGAACAAGCTGAACAGCACCCGCAAGAACTGCCGCCGTGCCGTGCAGGCGGAAGCCGTCTGGTCGAATGGCCACCGATCAGGCATCCAGCATGTGTCCACTCTGATCAATCGCGCGGACCTCGGCATCCGGAAAGCGGGTCACCATGGCGCGCAATTCCGCGGCGCTTTGCAGAACGCCTGCGGTGGACAGCCCATCGGCGATCGCAGCCGAGCGATGCATGACACTGACCCTTCGCCAATTGGCCTCGGCCGGCATGCCGGTTTCAGGGTCGAGAATGTGCCCGGCGGACCCTGCCCCGAACATTGTTCCGCGCGGGCTTGAGGTTGCCACCGCCCTGTCGCGCAGATGGATGGTGGCATCGGCCGGGCCGTCTTCACGATCGGCCAGCCCGACCACCCAGTCCCTGCCGCCCGGCGATGCTCCGACGGCGGCAATCTCCCCGACGGAAACAAGTCCTGCCTCGAGGCCCTGCGCCTTGAGCAGACCGACAACCCGGTCGGTGATGAAACCCTGCGCAATGCCGTTGAAGGTCAGGGCGGCGCCGGGCCGGAGCCGGATGCGATCCGCCGATATCTCCACCTTGCTCCAGCCGGTTGCGGCGCGGGCCACAGCCAGGGCTTTGCGATCCGGAACACCGCTGGCGCGGGCATAGGCCATCCACAGCGGCTGGACGCTTGGATCGAACTGTCCGGAACTTGCCTGATGGATGGTGGACACAAGCGAGCAGAGTTCGAGCATATCCGGTCCCGGTTCTTCGAGGCTGCCCGTCGCGTTGAGCCGGACCAGCGCGCTGTCGGCCCGATAGAGGCTGAACTGCCGTTCCAGCCGTTCGATTTCAGCGCGCGCAGCGAGCAGCAGTCTCTCGGCCTCGCGCGCCGGCAATCCGACCAGTCGAAGATCCGCATGGGCGCCAAGCGCGATCCCCTGCCAGCGTGCTCCCACGTTCTCAGAGGCAAGGGCATGGCGCGCACCAAGCATGCATACTGCGGTGATGCCGATGAACCGGCGGCGGGAAAGGCTCATCGAATCGCTCCCGTGATCTGACTGGATGGTTCCTGGTCCAGCCCCACAGGGCCGAGAACATAGGCGTCGGGGATGCCGTCAAGCCGTACAACCATACCGCCATGTTCCGCGGCGAAGGCTGTGGCGTCCTGTTCGGCGCCGAACGGAATAACTTCCGGCGTTCCCATGCCGCCGGTCTTGCGCGACCCGATGACGAACCAGGCATGACTGGCGTCAATCCAGGTATCATCGCCGGGAGAGTCCCAGTCCTGCGCCTTGCCCATATCGTTGACATAGACGACGACGGCGTCCTCCTGCTCCTCCGGAGACCGGATGAAGGCAATACCGTCCCGCACCTGGCTGAACCAGATCGGATGCGGATTTTTGGCGAGATGGATCTGCGCCTTGGGCCCTGTGTGCTCCAGAACGGTCATGTTGCAGTAATGCCCGACCGCTTCCTCCGAAAGCGCAACAGGCAGCGGGAGTTCGGTGCTGGATTGTTGTTCACTGCACGCCGATATGGTGATCGCCATTGCAACAATGGCTGACAGCCGCACGAAGATGTTCATGGCCTGACCCTTTTGAGAATGAAGGTTGAAAGTCCAAGGGCGACGGCGGTCCAGGCAACCGGGCTGAACATGGTTGCAAGACCGGAGAGCGGCAGCGCCGAGCCAGCGCCACCCAGATTGCTGCCGACGGCGAGTGCATCGATGGCGCTCATGTTGTAAAGCCGGAATGCATCGGCTGGATTGAACACCAGCAACCAGGGGAACACGGACCGGGCGAAAAAGCCGTCCTGGCTCGCCAGCAACCCGCCAAGAAGCGCCAGATCATAGAGCACCACGGCAAACAGCCAGATTGCAATGGCAAGCGCCGCCGCGGTTCCGGTCTGGCGCACGCTGGCGCTGGCGATGTAGCCGATGGCGATGAAGGTGGCGCCGAGGACCGTCGAGCTTGCAATCAGCCGGCCGACGCCGATCAATGCAACTGCCTCCCCCGCCCCATTGGCAAAGAAAGCCACGAGACCGGCAATGCCGTATCCGGAACTGACCGCAATGGCGAGAACGGCGACATGGCCCAGGAACTTGCCGACAAGCACGCTGCCGCGGGAGACCGGGCTGGCGAGCACCAGTTGCAATGTGCCGCGGTCGATCTCGCCGGCAATGGCGTCGAAGGACAACAGAAGCGCAATCAGCGGCACCAGGTAGACCGAGAGCGTCGACAGGCTGGCAACGACAACGGTGACCGCATCGGTCTTGACTTCGCCGCCCGGCGCACTGCCCAGGAGCACGAGGATGAGTGCGAAGGCCAGAAGGATCAGCGAAGACAGGATGATCCAGCGGTTTCGAAGGCCGATCCGGATTTCCGTTGCTGCGATGGTGATTACG
>JAHJUC010000776.1 GCA_018829385.1 Alphaproteobacteria bacterium | reverse complement strand
GGCCGGTCTCGAACGCCATGATCGCCATCAGGTGGTTCGGATCCATCGCAAGCCTGCCGGCGATGGCGATCACCTTGCGCCTGAAAGCGGACGAAACATGTGCGCCCCAGGCGATGCGTGCATCCTGATCGCCGGGCGCGGGCGGCTGCGATCCGGGCTCCGGTTGCGGTTGAAGCCCGGGCGAGGGCGGTTGGCCTGGCGTCAGCCGCAGCTTCAACCAGGAGAACAGGGTGTCGAGGAATGGGGTTTGGGGCATGCGGGTCTCCGGTCAGCAAAGTCAGGTGAACGATGCGGACAAGTCTGGGCCAGCGCTTGCGGGTGTGGATGAATTTGCTTGCCGCGCGGTTGGCGCGCTTTGGTGCGGCAAGGTGCGGGACTGGCGGACCGGTTCGGCATGTGATCGGCAAAACCGAAACCTGCTCAAGGCCTTGCGAAAGCGCAAGCGGGTGGGTCGGACGTTCTGCAAGGCGGCGGCGGGGCGTCTCCGGCCAGGCTGACCGCCGCGCAGCCGTCCGCGCTTTTATCCCCGCCTCTTGCCCGAAGCGCCGGCTTCTGCGATCACACGCGCAGCACAGCGTCCGCCGATGCAGGCCGCTCACCCGCAATCACCGCCAGGAAACAAGCCATGCAGAACCCCGTCCTCGTTGAAGTCACCCGCGGAGAGATCGTCGAAAGCCGGCATCGCGGCATGGCCGTGGTGGTGGATGGTGACGGATCGGTGGTGATGAGCCTGGGCGAAGTCGAAACCCCGGTGTTCCCGCGCTCGGCGGTCAAGTCGATGCAGGCGCTGCCGCTGGTCGAGACCGGCGCTGCCGACCGCTACGGCTTTGGCAACAAGGAGCTGGCGCTGGCCTGTTCGTCCCATTCCGGCGAGCCCGGCCACATGCAGCTTGCCGGCGAGATGGCCGGCCGCGCCGGCCTCGGCGAGCCGGATTTCGAGTGCGGTTGCCACTGGAGCTCTGAACAGAAGGTGCTGATCGCCCAGGCCCGCGCCGGCGACAAGCCCAACCAGCTCGGCAACAATTGCTCCGGCAAGCATGCCGGCTTCCTCTGCCTTGCCTGCCACGCCGGCGTCGATCATCACGGCTATGTCGGCTACGACCATTTCGTCCAGGCCTCGGTCCGCGATGTCATGGCCGATCTCACCGGCACCGCGCTCGGCCACGACAATTGCGGCACCGACGGCTGCTCCATCCCCACCTACGCAGCACCCTTGAAAAACATCGCCCACGGCTTTGCCCGCATGGCCTCCGGCGTGGGCCTCGGGCCCGAGCGCGCCAAAGCCGCCGAGCGGCTGATGGCGGCCTGCATGGCCGAGCCCTGGCATGTCGCCGGCACCGGCCGCGCCTGCACCGCCCTGATGCAGATCGCGCCGGGCCGGATCTTCGCCAAGACCGGCGCCGAGGGCGTCTTCTGCGCCACCATTCCGGAGAAGGGCTACGGCATCGCGCTCAAATGCGAGGACGGCTCCACCCGCGGCGCCGAGGCGATGATCGGTGCGGTGCTGGCAAAGCTGTTTGCCGACGATCAGGACCTGTCGGCCCGGCTGGGCGACTGGTCGCGCAAGACGCTGAAGAACTGGAACGGCATCGAGGTCGGCACCATCCGCCCGGTCGGCGACCTGGCCTGAGCCTCAACCCGCCGCCTGCGCCGGCTGGTAGATCGGCCCGGCACGTCCGGGTTCCGCCCGCCGGATGCTGCCCGGCGGCTTGCCGAACACCCGCTTGAACGCCCGGCAGAAGGCGGCCTCCGACTGGTAGCCGAGATCCAGCGAGATCGCCGCCAGCCCGTCAGCCGTATCGATCAGCCGTGCGCGGGCCAGCCGCATGCGCCAGTCGGTCAGGTAGCGAAGCGGCGTCTGGCCGACCAGATTGGCAAAGCGGGCCGCAAAGGCCGAGCGCGACATGCCGACCTCGGCGGCCAGCGTGTCGACGCTCCAGTCCTCGCCGGGGCGGCGGTGTATCAAAGCCAGGGCCTTGCCGATCTGCGGATCGCGCAGTGCCGCCAGCCAGCCGGTCTCCGTGGTCGGCGCTGTTTCAAGCCATGACCGGATCGCCTGGATCACCACCACGTCCGACAGCCTCGTGATCACGGTTTCGCCGCCGGGTTTCAGCGACGCCGCCTCGCTGGCGATGAAGCGAAGCGTGCTTTGCAGCCATCCGCCGGTCTGGTCGTCCCAGGCGTCGATATTGATCATGTGCGGCAATAGCCCGAGCAGGTGCTCGGCGGCGACGTCGTCGAACCGCACCACGCCATACATGGTGCGGGTCATCTCGCCGCCGCCGCCGTGGCGCATGATCTCGTAGCGCTCGCTGACCTTTTCCACCGGCAGATCGAACAGCGGCTCGCCGGCCATGCCCAGTGCACTCGAGATGACGTGCGGCGTGCCATGCGGGATCAGCGCCAGACAGCCCTGGGACATCAGCCGCGGTTCCCTGCCTTCAAGTTGCAGCCAGCAGGCCCCTGAAGTCACCACCATGAAGCACATCACCCCCTCCAGCCGCGGGATGGCGATCGCCCAGGGCGCGGTCAGCTCGCCGCGGCAATAGAGCGTGCCGGTCAGCCGCAGCATGTGCAGCGTCTCGGCCAGCGGGTCGGAGGTGAGGGGGATGGTCGGATCGGGCTTTGACATGAGAATGGATTAGCCCCGCATTTGCGGAATGTCCAGACCTATGGACGATCTGCATATAATTGAAGCGTTCAAATCATTGTTCATCCAGAAACCTGAGAATAGGTCTTGCGCATCGTCAATCGAGCTCAAGGAGCCTATTATGAACACCGCACCCATTCTCGTCATCGGATCGACCGGCAAGACCGGCCGCCGCATCGTCAAGTCACTGGCTGAAAAGGGGTATCCCGTCCGCGAGGGATCGCGCAGCGCCGCCATCCCGTTCGATTGGGACCGGCCAGAAACCTGGGCGACAGCGCTTTCTGGCGTCAAGGCGGCCTACGTTTCCTATTTCCCGGATCTCGCCTTCCCGGGCGCCGCCGAAAAGATCGAGGCCCTGACCGAGGCTGCCAAGGCGGCCGGGGTCGGCAAGCTGGTGCTGCTGTCGGGTAGGGGAGAGGCGCACGCCCGAAAATGTGAGCAGATCATCCGCAACTCAGGCCTCGACTTCACCCTGGTCCGCGCCGCCTGGTTCGCCCAGAACTTTTCCGAGGGCTACCTTCAGGCTCCAGTGCTTGACGGCGTGGTGGCGCTGCCGGCCGGTGACGTGAAGGAGCCGATCGCCGATGTCGACGACATCGCAGATGTCGCGGTCGCGGCACTCACCGATGACCGCCACAATGGCGAACTCTACGAGATCACCGGCCCGCGTCTGCTGACATTCGCCGAGGCCGCCGCTGAAATCTCTTCCGCCGCAGGATTCTCGGTCCGCTACGTGCCGATCACGCTGGATGAGTTCCACGCCGGCATGCTCGAGATCGGCGGGCCGCTGATCGCCGATGTCTTCACCGAGATCTGCCGCGAAACCCTTGACGGCCACAACGCCTATCTCACCGACGGCGTCCAGCGTGCCCTGGGCCGCGCCCCGCGCGACTTCACTGAATTCTGCCGGAACGCCGCAGCAAGCGGCGCCTGGAAAAAAGCCGCCTGACCAGCCCCCCAAACAAGGACAAATGTCATGATACGCTCGCTTCTTCACAAGGCCGTCCTGCTCGTGGCCGGCGCCACCGCCCTCTATATCGGCGGATCGATTGTCGTCTCCCCCGACGCATTCTACGCGGCCTACAACATCTCGCTATCGGGCGATGCCAGCCTGGCAAACGAACTCAGGGCGATGGGCGGCGGCGTGCTGATGCTCGGTCTGCTGACGCTTTCCGGCCTGGTGATCCCGGGCTTAACGCTGGCGTCGACCTTGCTGGCCGCTTCCATGTTTCTCGCCTACGCTGCGACCCGGTTCCTGAGCCTTGGCCTCGACGGCCAGCCGGATTCCGGCCTTGTCACGGCGATGATCGCCGAACTGGTGATCGGGCTTGCAAGCCTGGCGGCGCTGATCGCTGCGCGCAGGACAGCCTGATGCCTCGATCCGGCGGGCGGCTGCCGACGGGTGGCCGCCTCCAATCGCTCAATTTCTCCGGGGCGCTGGCCCCCCAACCCGAAAGCAAAGAAAATGTCTCTCTGGTTCCTTCTGCTCTGTGCTCTCACCCTGGTCGCCTATGCCGCCTTTGGCGGCGTGTTCCTGGCGTTTTCCGATTTCATCATGCG
>JAHJUC010000775.1 GCA_018829385.1 Alphaproteobacteria bacterium | reverse complement strand
GCGTGCAGCCGAGCTCGACATGGGCTTCCATCAGCCGCCTGCCTGCCGCTCCGAGCCCCGCATCGCCGATGAAGAGTTCGGGATGAATGAGATCGACAGAGCCGACATTGAGCGTGGTCGGAACCTTGACCCGGCCCTCGATCGCCACAAAGCGTTCGACGAAGTCGAGGCTCGCCTGGCCGTGATAGAGGCAGCCGTCGACATGGGCGCTGGCGCAGGGCAGCAGCCGCGGCGCACCGACGGCCTCGGCAAATCTGAGCACCAGCTGCAGCGCATCCGCCGCTGCCCGGCCGTGGTCTCCGTTGATGATCTCGCGGTCAGTCGCACTCAGTTCCACGGCCCGGTCCCGTCGCTTGCATGGCTCGGGCGAGACTAGCCGCTAACGGGGCGTCACAAAAGGCTTCAAGTGATCGATCAGAGCTTTTCCAGCACCGCCACGAAGGCCCTGGCGAATTGTACAAGACCCGCCGTCGCCTCGTCGGCTTCGGCGGTCTCGACCCGGTCGCCGCCGGCGCTCAGAAGCACCAGTCCGAAGCGTCCGCCATTGTCGCGCGAGAGACAGACAACCGCGATCCGCTGCGCCTCGTCCACCAGCCCGGAGGCAGGCAGGTCGAACAGGAATTCTCCGCCGATCACCTTGGCAGCGTCGGCCACCGCGTCGGCAAAGCCGCGATCGGCGATGTCGCTGAGGTCGAGCGCCAGATCGAGCTCGACCAGATCCAGCGACAGCGGCACCTGGTCCCTGATCTGTGGGGTTTGCACCGGTTCGGTTGCAGCGCGCGGGGCGAGGGGCGTGTGCCCGGCGGAAATCATGTCGATGGGCCGTGTCGGGCCGTAAACGGGCATTGTCTGGGCGTCTGCCGCCATGGTGGATCTCCTTCCGAACCTCAAAACCTGTCCGGTCTGATCTACCCCCCGAGCCGATCTTCGGCATCAAGCATGGCTGAAGTGAGGCGCTTGCCGCGGCAGCCATGAACGGCTAATGAATTCAACCACAACCAGTCGCGCATCCCGCGCTCCACCCGCCCGGAGACCCTGGCCGCGCCATGCCCTTCCGTCCCGTCCGTCCCCGTTCCATTGCCGCCGCCTGGTCGCGCAGGCTCGGCCGTTTTGCCGTTCTGCTGGCATTGATGGCCCTGGTGCTGCACCGGATCGGCATGCTGGACATGCCCAATGCGATCGCGGCCGTCCTGATGGCGACACTCATTTCGGTGTTCGTGCTGGGCCTGTCGATGATCGGCTTCTTCATGCTCTGGCACGTCGGCGCAAAGGGTGGCCATGCCTCTTTCAGCGGCATGGTCATGGCGCTGCTGATCCTCATTCCGGTCGGGCTGGCGGCCAGCCGCTTCGTGCTGCTCCCCAGGATCCACGACATCTCGACCGACGTGGCCAATGCGCCGGAATGGCTTGAAGAACCGGTATTTGTCCGGTCCTGGATGCCGCGTTCCGATGGCTCGGATCCGGCCAAGCGGCAGTTGCAGGCCGGAGCCTATCCGCAAATCACCGGCCGCCGCTACGAAGGCGCGATCGACCGCGTGCTGATTGCGGTCCAGGCCGTGGCCCAGGAGAAAAAGTGGACGCCGGTCGCCAATGTCGGGGTCGAGGCTCTTGTCGACGGGCTGGAGCCGAGTGCGGCCGGAAGCGGGTCAGAGGCCGATGCAATCACTTCGAACGGAGAGGCGGATCCCGCGCGCGCGCCCCTGCCTGCGCCGCGTCCGGATATCGAGAACGAGCCGCTCGCCCCGCTTCCGACCTATGCCCTGATCCAGTATCGCACCAAGACGCTGGTGCTCGGTATCCCGCTCGATATCCTCGTCCGCCTGTCGGAGGAGGAGGAGACCACCTTCGTCGACATGCGCTCTGCAACGCGCGACGGCGACCACGATCTCGGGCTGAACGCCAGCGTGATCCGGACCTTCCTGCACGATCTCGATGTGCGGCTGCTGGGGATCGCCGGCGGTTGAGACTGAGTTCAGGCGGGCCGGTACTCGCCGTGAATGGCCGGCGGGCCGTCGGTCACCACTTCGCCGCGGCCGACCAGGTCTTCAAGATGCGCCAGCACCGAAAGCGCTGCCGCGCCATGCAGCCGCGGATCGGTGTCGCGGTAGATCACCTTGACCATGTCGGCAATCAGCCGGTCGCCCTTTTCGACGCGGCCGAACACGGCGCGCTCACGCATGCGCCGGTGGGTCTTGAGCGCCCGGACGAACTGCCGCGGCTCCTTCACCGGCCCGCCATGCCCGGGCAGATAGAACCGGTCGTCACGCTCGAGCAGCATGTCGAGCGAGGCCATGAAATCGCTCATGGCGCCATCCGGCGGCGCAATGATCGATGTCGCCCAGGCCATCACGTGATCGCCTGAAAACACCAGGTCGGTGTTGCCGCCGGTCAGCGCGAAGGCGGCGTGGTTGGCGGTGTGGCCCGGTGTATGCAGCGTTTCGATCGCCCATCCGTCTCCGGCGATCACCTGCCCGTGGCCGGCGGCGATATCCGGCACGAAATCCATGTCGGCGCTTTCCTTCAGCGGATTGACCTCGCCGGTGTAGAGCGGCCGCGCCGCCCGGTGCGGCCCCTCGGCCACCACCGTGGCGCCGGTCTCCTGCTTCAGGCGTGCCGTCAGCGGTGAGTGATCGCGGTGGGTATGGGTGACGAAGATGTGGCTCACCGGGCGGTCCGCGATCGCCGCTTCGAGCGTCCGCCAGTGGCTCTCGTCCTCCGGACCCGGATCGATCACCGCCAGCGTGTCACGACCGACAATGTAGCTGTTGGTGCCATGAAACGTCAGCGGCCCGGCATTGGGTGCGGTGACCCGCAGGATGTCCGGGGCCACGGGCACGGCTTCGCCATGGGCGGGCTCGAAAGTCTTGTCAAACTGCGGTTCGGTCACGCATCTCTCCAGTCTGGGGCTCGATCCGGCCTGTCGTGCCGGGGCGGGAGGTCCCTTGTGGACGGCCCTGGATTTGGGCCGGACTGTCTTGCTGTCGGACGGCTAAGTCAATATACCGATTGCAATGAGCGGTCGCATTGGCGCGCTCTTTCGAAATTTCCGGAGATTGATCCATGGCCACAGTTCCCGCCCGTTCGTTCGCACAATCGCTTGCCCCTGAAGGCGTTGCCGCACGTTACGCCACCTACGGCGCGCTCGTCCTCTTCGGCAGCCTGTTGATTGCGCTTGCCGGCAAGGTCACCGTTCCCTTCTGGCCGGTTCCGGCAACGCTGCAGACGCTGGCGATCTTCGTCATTGCCGCAGCCTTCGGCCGCAAGCTGGCGCTGGCGACACTGGCCGCCTACCTCGTCGAGGGTG
>JAHJUC010000122.1 GCA_018829385.1 Alphaproteobacteria bacterium | reverse complement strand
TTCGCGCCAGAATGCAGGCATCAGCAGAACAAGAACCGCCAGTATTTCCAGCCGCCCCAGCAACATGAGGAAGATCAGGATGATCTTTGCCGGATCCCCGACCGAGCTGAAATTGCCGGCCGGTCCGATCACCGGTCCGATTCCCGGGCCAACATTGGCGAGCGCGGTGATCGATCCGGAGATGGCGGTTTCGACGTCAAGGCCAGTGGCGGCCAGCGCGATCGACCCGAACACCCAGATGCCGATATAGGCGCAGACGAACAGAAACACGGTGCGCTGCATCTCGGAATCGACGGCAACAGTGCCGTATCGAACCGGGCGAACGCTGTTGGGATAGATCAGCCGCATCAGACCGGAGCGGATCGAGCCGAAGATGATCACCAGGCGGTAAGCCTTGATGCCGCCGGAGGTCGAACCGGAGCAGCCGCCCAGGAAGGTGGCGACAAAGAAGATCACGATGACTAACGGTCCCCAGAGCGTGTAGTCGCTGCTGGCATAGCCGGTGGTGGTGACGACCGAGACAATGTTGAAGGTGGCGTGGGTTAGCGCGTAGCCGAAACTCTCGCCCTGACCCAGCCGCAGGCTGAGCGCGACGACGACGGAGAGGACCGCTATCATGCCGGCATAGGCCAGGATCTGTGGATCGCGCAGGGCGTCGAGCCGGCCGCGCACGGCAAACAGGATCATGACCGAGAATGGCAGGCCACCCAGCGTCATGAAAACGGTCGCCGTCCAGATCAAGGCAGGCGATTCAAACGCGCCGAACGACGCGTCATGGGTGGAAAAGCCGCCGGTCGAGATCGTGGTCATGGCATGGTTGACGGCGTCGAACCCGCTCATTCCGAAGACGGCGTACAGAATGGCGCAGGCCAGGGTCAGCCCGATATAGATGGCGAAAAAGGCGCGGACGAAAACGGCAAAGCGGGCAAACGGCTTCTCGGAGGTGTCGGACGATTCGATCTTGAACACGGTGAAGCCGCCGACCTTGAGGAAAGGCAGCACCAGAAGCCCCATCGCGACAATGCCGATGCCGCCGAACCACTGCAGCATCGAGCGCCACAGGAGCAGGCCCGGCGGGGCCGAATCGAGGCCAGAAATCACCGTCGATCCTGTGGTGGTGACGGCGGATACCGATTCAAACAGCGCATCGGCCATGTCAAGCCCAAGGCCTGAAAGGTAGAGCGGAACGGCTCCGGTCACCGAAAGCGTAAGCCACAGCAGATTGACGAGAAGAAAACCCATGCGCCGGGAAAATGGCGCAGGCGAGCCGCGGTTGGCGGTTGCCGATGCGAGGCAGACCGCGCCGACCGAAAAGGCCGAGGCGGTGAACACCATCCAGTCGGGATTTCCGTTGTAGAGATCGAGAGCCGCCGGGACCAGCATGGCGATTGAAAGATACAGGCCCGTCATGGATGCGATGAAGATCGCGTATCGGATGGTTTGACCGTGCACCCCATGCCCTCACATAAGCCGGATCCGGTTGGCACCGGCAGGTTCCCGTGGCATAGACCGGTCATGACCGAAAAACAATCTCCCGATGCTTTCCGCCGCTCCGTCGACAGCGCTCTTGCCGAGATGCGGGTGCTGTTTGCGGAAACGCCGTTGCAGCTCAATGACCACCTGTCGGCGCGATTTGGCGCGCGGATCT
The DNA here is from genome assembly GCA_018829385.1 of Alphaproteobacteria bacterium. Lineage (GTDB taxonomy): Bacteria > Pseudomonadota > Alphaproteobacteria > Rhizobiales > Rhizobiaceae > Hoeflea. The sequence continues at coordinate 476 of JAHJUC010000122.1, read as the reverse complement.
GGCTCAAGCGGGAAGATTTGTCGCCGGTCCGCTCCTACAAGATCCGGGGCGCGTTCAATTTCATTCGGAAGGCGCTGGTGGCAAATCCGCAACAGAGCCTGTTCGTTTGCGCGTCGGCGGGAAATCATGCCCAGGGTTTTGCCTATGTGTGCCGGCATTTCGGCCGCAAGGGCGTCGTGTTCATGCCGGTGACGACACCACAGCAGAAGATCGACAAGACGCGGGTGTTTGGCGGCGAGTTCATCGAAATCCGCCTGACCGGCGATTTCTTCGATGCCTGTTACGACGCGGCGCGGGAGTTCGCGGCAGCCGAAGGCGCATTGATGACGCCGCCGTTCGACCATGACGACATCATCGAGGGGCAGGCGAGCGTCGCGGCGGAAATCGCGGCTCAACTGCCCGACGGCGAAGCGCCCGATCTGATCGTGCTGCCGGTCGGCGGCGGCGGTCTTTCCGCCGGAATAGCGCGGTACCTT
>JAHJUC010000774.1 GCA_018829385.1 Alphaproteobacteria bacterium | reverse complement strand
TGCACATCGAGGATGAAGTCGCCGTCGCTTGAACTGTCCGGCGCGCCAAGCGGGATCAGCAGCGGCGGCATGCGGTCGCTCCGGTCGCCGAAGCGCACGGTCGTCGCGACCGGACGCACGGCGTCGATGGCGATCTGAAGCCTGAGCGCGACCGCCATCGGTCCCGCGAGTTCATACCGGCTGGCCTTCGACCCGTTCGACGTCAGGACGCTGCTGTCTGTCAGCGCTTGCCGGGGATGCAGCCGAAGCCAGTTGCCCGGCGCCGGCGTTGCCGTCTTCTGATTTCCCGCTTCGCTCTGCTTGACGAGGCTCTCGCGCAACAGCGGCCTGTCGGCGGCCCGGTCCAGGGCCAGGCTGCCCAGCCGTCCGGAGAATCTTGGCCGGTGTTGGCTCGCGTCCTCCCGTTCGGAAATCCTGAAGAAGGCAAAGGAGCGGTCTTTCGGTTCGGCATGGACCTGCTCGTCGAAGCCGAACTCAAGATGATGGTGGTCATAGGGGTTTTTCGGGTCAGGCAGCCAAGGTGCCTGAAACCCCGGGAAATAGGCCCGGAACATCGGCCTGGACGGGTTGTCTCCGGGCAAAAGCGGCGGTGCGAGCGACAGACGAAGCCGCTGGGTTCCATCGGCCGGGCTGCGGGTGGACGCATTGCGTTCGCCCCAGAGTACCGTGCCGCTTTCGGGATTTCTCTGCACCTTGGCGCTCCGCACCAGGGTCAGGAGAACCTTGCCGCCCTTTTCGACCGACAGTTCGGGAAGAAAGCTCGCCGGCTGCTCGTCACAGACCGTCTGCAGCGCAAGCCGCGTCTGGTGCATGGAGACGATCGCATTGTGCAGGGCTCTTTCGAACCAGCTGTCTTTGGCAGTTGCCGGCTTGAATGTGCGCGGCATGCCCGCGCCGGCGGCATCGGAGATGGTTTCGGTCCAGAGCCAGTGCACCCTCAGGGAAAACGCGCCAGGTGCTCGCATGTCCCCGGCAATAGCCTCGTCCGGGACCGCTGACGCAAGCTCGATATCGGCCATCAGGGTCGTGTCTGCCGGAAAGGTGAAGTCGCTTACGCCTTCGCGCGGCAGGTTGAGGCGCAAACCGTTGGCCTTGAAGGCAATGCGGCGGACCGTGATCAGGTCGCCGCCTTGTTGCGCAAACCGCAGGCTCCTGTAGGCCACGTCCTTGTTGACTTCGAAGCTATTCACCTTCCCGATGACCGTTGCGCCGCAGGCGTCCAGCAGGGACTCGAGGTCGGGCTTGCCGTCGCCCCAGAAGCGTCCGGCATTCGTGCCGATATAGCCCTCCGGCAGCTTGGAGCCGGTTTCGGCGAGGTTGAAGCGGCCGAACCGGTTGTATTGGGCGGGAAGCGAGTGCGTTCTGTCGTCGCCGTCCACGGCGAGGATGGAAAGCGCGCCGCAATCGTTTCGAGTGCCGGCCTCAGGTCTGAAGACCCCGGAGAAGCGCGCCGCGCCCGCCTCGTTCAGCGTGCTGTCCGGCGCAAGCGGACTGGGCAGATTGAGCGAAATCCGGAAATTGTGGTTGAAGCTGGTCTCGCTCTGTCTCTGCCCGAAAATGATCCCCGAATGCCGTCCGCCAAAGGGGACTTCCGGCACCAGCGGCCAGCGCAGCGTGGGCTTGGGGTAGGTGCCGGCGGTGTAGTCGGGCAGGTCGTCGAACTGGTCGAAGACCGTGCCGCCGAAGAAGAACAGCCTCGGTCTGGTATGGATCATCGGAGGCGAATCCGCCGGTGGCTTGTTCAGCCAGAAGGCAAAATCGCCTCCCTCGACGATGCCGGCAAGCTCCTCGTCATCGGTGTAGGGCAGCGATCGGATCGCGTCGATGTCCCCGACCGGTCTGGTCTGCTTGATCCAGTCCATTCTTTGTGCCTGGCCGTCGGGTGCCGCGAGCCAGCGCATCAGCGCATGATATGGCTCGCCTTCCGCCGCCTGGTGGTAGTGGATCTCAACGCAGCCATCGCGCAGTTCACCGGCTGGCTCACCGATGGCGCGATTGAGCGGCGGCCAGTGAAACCGGCCGAACAGGCGGAACGAGAGAAGGGTGGTGCTCATATGCCTGCTCCGATGTTCTGGTCGGCGGCAGCGGCGTCGTCCGCACCGGCCGGCTGGGCCGGGTTGGCCTTTCCGGGTGTGAACTTGCCGATCAGGTAGGCCGCATTGGCAAGGCCCGCGAGCGTCAGGAAGTTTGCGCCCGGTGAAGGCATCGCCTCGAACACCCTCACGCCGGTGGACGCGCTGTCGAGCAGCACCCCCGGCCCGAGCAGATGAAGCGAAGAGACAAGCGCGCTGGAATAGGCCATCAACAGCAGCACCGAGAACAAGAGGTTCTGCACCCGGGTCAGATCGATTCGGTCCTTGGTCTTGATGTCTTCGCCCAGGAACAGGTCGAAGAGCGATGCCTTCTGCGCCACCTCGTTGCGCTCCGGTGCGGCCAGGCCGACTTGCGCCCCGCCGATCATGCCCTTCGGAGCATAGCTCGCATCAAGCGGACGGGCACCGGTTATCACCGAAGTGGTCATCGGCACCGCTGCGGCAAGACCCATCAGTGCGAAGATGGACCAGTCGATGTCGGGAAAGATCTCCTTGCCGGTATCGAGGCCGGTATCGAGGGCGGTGCTGCTCCATGCCATGGCGCCGACATTGAAGAGCGCCATCACCGCGTAGCCGGAAATGATCAGCGTGCTCCAGAGAACGGCTTGCGATTGCGAAAGCGACAGCCGGCGGTTCTGGTTGACGGCGATGCCCCAGATGCTGCCGGTCACCCCGTAGCCGATGGCCGCGAAGAGAGCGGCAAGGCTGGCCAGCAGCAGCAGATAGGGTGCCTGAAGGGCCTGCGTCGAAGTGTTCGCAAACTTGACGGCCCGGGCGTCGATCCATCCCGGCAGGCCTTGCATCCGCTTGGTGCGTTCCTCGACCGTGGCGCTCAGCGCCAGGCTCCAGGCCTGTGCGCAGGCCGCTTCGCCGGGCGCGTCAGCGTCGCCCTTCGCCCAGCACGACGCCAGTTTCCCCGGGTTTTCCTGATGCGGACACACGGCGCCGCGGGGATTGGCTGCACAGCTTTCCGCGATGCGTGCCTGGAAATCCGAAGATCCGCCGACGTTGGAACTGAAGGAACGACTGGTTTCGCCGAGGATCGATCCGGCCATGTAGACCGAATAGAGGCCGTAGGAGAAGCACAGGATGCTCACCGATACGATGATTGCCGGTATCCACCCAAGTCTGCCTTGCATGATAACCTCCTGGCGATGAAATTCATCTTGAGGTTAGTCTGCTGCCGATCGACCTTGCTGCGTGAGTGAAAAAAGCGTGAAAGAGATGTCGCGCGGATATCCGGGATCGCAGCGTTTCTTGAAAAAGGGTTCAGGCGAAATCGCCGATGAGCGCCGGCAACCGGGTTTCCGGCAACCGCAGGTTCCGTGCCGGTTGTGAAGCCATCGTCTTTTCTCGCAGGCAGCTATTATGCCCGTCTAGATCATGGCCATCAGGCCTTCGCTGCGATTGTAGGTCTGAAGGACCGTCTTCTGGTCGTCGCGGTCGTTCCGACGGGGCAGGCGGACCAGAAGCTTGCCCAGTCTCTCGTCGGAATCGGGGCCGGCAAACCCCCACTCATTGGTCTTCTTCACTCCCGCTTTGATTGTCAGCAGCAGCGAGGCGTAGGTATCGTCGGGGTCAGCCAGCGCGGCTTCGAATGACGCATCCTTGTGGGCGCCGTTCACAAACGCCGTGCACAATTGCCGGGAAACCAGCGGAGCCGCGACCGAGGTTCCGTTCATCGGGAACATGATGCCGCTCCGCGTGCCGGCTGCGATAACGCCCGGCAGGGCTGGCGAGCGGTCCGTCACGGCGGACACGGTAACCTGTTTGCCGACCTGTATGGGGCGACCATTCACGTCGTAGCGAAGGGCGCCGGCGCTGCTGTACAGCGAAGCCATGCCCGTCAGCTCATCGAAGCCGCCGGTAACCAGCGTGGCGTTGCCGGTCGCCATTCCGTTCAGGCTGCCGAAGCGGCGGACAACCGCCATCCCTCCGTCCGAAACGGAATCGGTGACCATCGGACCGCCCCATTTGTTGTAGGGAACGTCGAGCGGATCGACGATATGGCTCTGCAGGGCGCCGGTATTGCCGCTGCCATACTGGATGTCGCGCTGAATGAAGCACTGTATTCCGCCCGCAACCTTGCCGTCGCCTTCATCCGCGTCGGTAAAGGACGGCAACCGCGAGCCGGGTCGCTTGGCAAGTCGGACGGTCCATTCGCCCGCCTTGGCCGGCTGGCGGGCGGTCCGGTCGCCGTCAAATTCGGTCGGTGCGAGCGCGATCATGATCCGCCAGCGGTCATTGCGGTACTTGTC
>JAHJUC010000013.1 GCA_018829385.1 Alphaproteobacteria bacterium | reverse complement strand
TGCCAGGGCCGGTATTGCGCCGCCAACACTGCGGAACTGATGGCCCGGTTCAAACCTGAAGCCCCGGCGCCCTCAGCCGCTGACCTGACCGGCCGGCGCTGGCCGGTACGGCCGGTGTCGATCGGCGCCCTCGTTCGCGCCGCCTCCCGAGACAATGACACGCAATGATGAGGTTTTGAGATGACGCAGATCCAACGAAAAGCGCTGTCGGACATCTGTTCGATCCCGGTGCGCAATCCTTTCGATGGTACGATCGTCGGCGAAGTGGGTGAAACCTCGCAAGCCGGGATTGCCGGCACGATCGCGCGGGCCAAGGTCGCGCAATGGGACTTCCGCCGCTCGACACCGGCGCTGCGCCGCCAGCTCCTGAACGCGCTTGCAGCCGAGATTGCCGCGGACGCCGAAAACCTGGCGCGCATCATCTCGTCCGAGATGGGCAAGACGATCCGCGAGGCCCGCAACGAGGTCCGCCGCGCCCAGAACACCCTGAAACTCTCCGGCGATGCGGCGACCTTCCTCGACGGCGAGGCGCTGCATTGCGCCATTGTCGAGGGCGGCGCCGATCGCCTGGCGACCATCACCTATGAGCCGGTCGGCGTCATCGGCGCCATCACGCCGTTCAACTATCCGCTCAACCTGCTTTGCCACAAGCTCGGCCCTGCCATTGCCGCCGGCAATGCGGTCGTTGCCAAGCCGTCGCCCAAGGCGCCGCTGGCCGCCGATCGCCTGTGCGAACTGGCGGTGAAGGCGGGGTGGCCGCGCGACCTGTTCCAGATCGTCCATGGCGGCGCGGAGGCAGCACTTTCACTGGCGCGTTCACCGATCGATCTCTTGTCGTTCACCGGCGGGCCGGCGGCGGGCCTGGCGCTGAAGAACGCCAGCGGCCTCGTGCGTTGCCTGATGGAGCTCGGCGGCAACGACCCGCTGTTCGTGCTGCCCGATGCCGATCTCGACAAGGCCGTGGCGACCACCATCGGCCACCGTTTCGAGATTGCCGGCCAGAGCTGCGCGGCCGTCAAGAAGCTCTACCTGCACAAGGACATCGAGAAGGTCTTTACAGAGATGCTGCTCGCCGCCGTCGATGAAGTCGAGTTCGGCGACCCCTCGCTTGACTATACCGATATGGGCACCGTCATCGATCTGCCCGCGGCGCGTCTCGTGGCCGAGCGGGTCAACGCCAGCATTTCCGGCAATGGTGGCAGGCTGCTGACAGGTGGCACCCATGATGGCACGGTATTTGCGCCGACCGTGATTGCCGATGTCGCGCCCGATGCGCCGGTCATCGCCGACGAGACCTTCGGGCCGGTCATCGCCATCCGCAGTTTCACCGATGCGCACGAGGCCATCGCCGAGGTCAATGCCGGTTCCTACGGCCTGCAGGCGGGCGTTTTTACCAATGACCATGCATTGATCAAGACGTTCTCCCGGGATCTGGTCGTCGGCGGTGTGATGATCAACGAGGGTCCGGATTTCAGGGCCGAGCATGTTCCGTTCGGCGGCGTCAAGCGCTCCGGCCTTGGCCGCGAGGGGGTCCGCATCGCGCTGCGTGAAATGTCGGAAACCAAGGTCGTCATCGATTGAGGAGAAACACCATGCGTATCGGAATAGCGGGTGCGTCCGGCCGCGTCGGGACACGGCTGGTCGAGGTCATTCTCTCAAGCCCCGGACTGGAGCTTGCCGCTGCACTGGTTTCGCCAGGCTCGAAACTGATTGGCACGGCGGTTGCCGGCGGCAGCATCGAATACCGGCCCGCGGATGCCGGAATGCACAGCCATTGCGACGTCATGATCGATTTCACCACGCCGACCGCCAGCCTCGCCCTGCAGCGGGAGATCGGTGACAAGCGGATTCCGATGGTGATTGGAACGACCGGTTTCACCAAAGAGGAAGAGGCCATCCTGACCAATGCCTGCGCGCACCGGCCAATGCTTGTCAGCGCGAACTTCGCCCACGGCTTCGAGGCCTTCCGCCTGGCCGTCATCGACTTTGCCAAACGCATGCCCGACGCTGCCGCGAAGCTCGGCGAAACCTACCATGCGCGCAAGAAAGCCGAACCCTCGGGCACGTCGCGGCTGCTGGCAGGTGCGATCCAGGAGGCCCGCAGCCAGGCT
>JAHJUC010000773.1 GCA_018829385.1 Alphaproteobacteria bacterium | reverse complement strand
GCCACAAGATGATGGCGCAGGCCCGTTGTTCGTGTATAGCTCGGCGCGCACCAACCGGACGAAACCCATGCAACCCCCTGCTCCCGCGGACGACCGCTATGCCGCCTTCCGCCACCGCGCCTTCACGCTCTATTTTGCAGCCCGTTTCCTGTCGACGTTCGCCCTGCAGATCATCAGCGTCTCGGTCGGCTGGCAGATCTACGATCTGACGCGCGATCCCTTCGATCTCGGCCTCGTCGGACTGATCCAGTTCCTCCCCGCTCTGGTGCTGATCCTGTTTACCGGTGCTGCCGCCGACCGCTATGGCCGCCGCACCATCATGCTGATCTGCGAGATCGTCATCGGCCTGTCGGCGCTGGCATTGGTGTTTTTCGCCTGGCGAGGCCTCACCTCACCCTTGCCGATCTTCGCCGTGCTGCTGGTCATCGGTATTTCGCGCGCTTTTTTCGCCCCCGCTTCGCAATCCCTGGCGCCGAACCTGGTGCCCGCGAAAGACCTGCCCAACGCGATTGCCTGGAACTCGACTTCCTGGCAGACCGCGACCATCGTCGGCCCGGTCGCCGGCGGCCTGCTCTATGGTCTGGGCGCAACGGTGCCCTACCTGGTTGCCTGTTGCTTCTTCGTGGCCGCCATCATTGCCATTGCTTTGGTGCCGCCGCCGCTGCAGCGATCGCGCGGCGAGGGCCAGAGCTGGAAGACACTTGTCGCCGGCTTCAGCTATGTCCGCGACCAGAAGATCGTTCTCGGTGCGATTTCGCTCGACATGTTCGCCGTGCTGCTGGGAGGCGCCATCGCCCTGATGCCGGTTTTCGCCCGCGATGTGCTTGACCTCGGACCCTGGGGGCTCGGCCTGCTGCGCGCCAGTCCCGGCATCGGCGCAATCGGCATGGCGATCTATCTCGCCTCGCGGCCGATCCGCAGGCATGCCGGGCGCGCCATGTTCATTGCCGTCGGCGTGTTCGGGGCGGCGACTGTGGTGTTCGGCCTGTCGAAATCCCTGCCGCTGACCATGGCCGCGCTGATCGTCATGGGCGCCTCCGACATGATCTCGGTCTATGTCCGCCAGAGCCTGGTGCAGCTGTGGACCCCGGACGATCTGCGCGGCCGGGTCAGCGCCGTCAACATGGTGTTCATCGGCGCCTCGAACGAACTGGGCGAATTCCGCGCCGGCGTCATGGCCTCGCTGATCGGCCCGGTTGCCGCCGTGGTGATCGGCGGCGCCGGAACGCTGGCCGTGGCGCTGGCCTGGAGTTTCGGCTTCCCGCAACTGCGCCAGATCCAGTCGCTCGACCGCGAGGCCGAGGAAAGCCGGGCCGCTCTCAGGGCCGGACAGGATCGGCCGGAAAAATCCGGTCCAGAAACTGCTTGAGCCAGGCAAGCAGCGCCGCATCGTAAACCAGCCGCCCCGCCAGATGCGCGTGCCCCTGCTGGGCGCCGGGCAGCACGAAGCGGTGGGCGCCGCGCACGGCCCAACGGTGCATCATCGCCAGCGTCAGCTCCGCGTGAAACTGGATCGCCCAGGCATTGTCGCCATAACGGAAGGCCTGGTTCGGATAGGCTTCGGCGGTCGCCAGAAGCTCGGCACCACGCGGCAGGTCGAAGCCTTCGCGGTGAAACTGGTAGACCATCGGCGGCCAGTCCATCATCTGTTTTCCCGACGCAGTGGCTTCAAGCCCGTACCAGCCGATCTCGACCGCGCCATCGTCCCGCCCGGCTACCCGGCCACCCAGATGGTTGACCAGGATCTGTGCGCCGAGGCAGATGCCAAGATAGGGCTTGCCGGATTTCAGCACCACGTCCATGAACCTGGTTTCGCGGCGGATCCCCTCGTCGGGATCGTTGGCGCTCATCGGTCCGCCGAACACCACCACGCCGGCATGCTGGTCTAGTGATTGGGGCAACGGATCGCCAAGCACAGGCCGGCGAATGTCGGCGGCATAGCCCATGAGCGAAAGCAGTTGCCCGACGCGGCCTGCGCTCGACGTTTCCTGATGCAGGATGATGAGGATGCGGCCCGTCCTTGACCCGGGGCGGAAGTGGGATGCCGGCCTGGAATCAGTCGCCGTCACCCGCGTCCTCCCCGTCAGCGATCCCCGCGGCCGCAAGCGCCCGCTGGCGGGCCAGCACCCGGTCGCGGCTTGAGACACCCATCAGGTCGGCAATCCGCCAGACCACGTGGTCTTCCAGTTCATGCCGATGGCCATCGGCATAGGCCAGGTTCCACAACAGTTCGATGAAATGAACCTTTGCGTCCGGCTCCAGCGAGCGGTTGAGGATGCTGGTGAACTGGTAGAGGTCGACTGCTTCGCGATCTGCCTGCTGTCCGGCCTCGATCAGCTCCCGCATCTCGGCGCCGGTCAGATCGTACTCCTGGGCAATCAGCTCCCGCAGCTTCTCGGATTCGACTTCATCGACCACCCCGTCCGCGCCGATGACGTGGAAGAACAGCGCCACGGCTGCGACATCGGGATTGCTGGCATCCGCCTTGGTCTGGTTTCCATCGCGTAAGCCGCCCAGAAAGGCGCGTATCTGATCAAGCATCAGCTTTCCCTCTCAAGACCGGTTCAGAACAGCCGGAAACGTCCGGGCTTTTCCGGCTCGGCGTTGACATCGATCCCCGGATCGTCCGGCCGATGGGTCAGGAAGTTCTCCTCCTTCGCGCGGGCTTCCGCTTCGGGATCAGCCTCCGCCTGCTCCGTTTCGGGCTTCGTGTCCGTCTTCGCGGCAGCGTCTTCCGCCGCCACCTCGAGGGCCGTCGCTTCCCTGGCGGCATCCGTTTTGCCCTGCCCAACGGTTGTCGCCATGGTTGGATCACCCTTGCCCGCGGGTCCGGAGTCGCCCGCGCTCGCCGTTCCGGATCCGTTGGTCCTTGCGGCCACAGGCGCCGTGCCCGGCACCACCTCCGCATCGATCACGGCTGCAGGCTTGCTGGCGCCAGCGGGTCCGGGGGCTTCGCTTGCATGTTCCGTCGACGCCGCGGCTTCGACCAGCGGATCGGCGATCGGGGTCGCCGTTTCGAAGGTTGAAGCCTTTTCCGGTGCCGAAGCCGCAGTCTCGCGGATCGGCGGCAGGCTGGCCATCGCCCGGTCAAAGGCCTGCGCGGGAGGCTGGTTGTCGAGGCTCGGGCCCGCCAGCTGCTCGACCGGAACCTTCCATTCGAAGGCGTCGAGCTTGCCGGTCACCGGCGACACCGGCTCCCAGGTCTCCGAAACATAGCCATCCGCGGTCCAGGCCGGATCACGCGGCGCGCGAACCGCCTGGCTCAGCCAGTGGCGGACACGGCCCTGGTCGCCGGTTTCCGCTTCCTCGATGTCGGCGAGCATCAGATAGATGCCTTCGCTGGGCTGCAGCCGCGCCGAAGCCTCGGCCTTTTCCCGGGCAAGCTCGAACCGGCGGGCCTCGAGTGCGGCGCGCGCCACCACGTCAAAGGACTGCGGGTTGAGCGGCTTGAGCTTTTCGAGCCGTTCGGCCCGCTTGAGCCGGTCGGCGGAAGTGTCGCCGATCCGCGCCCGCACATAGGCCTCGGCGATTTCGGGATGCGGATTAGCCTTCCAGGCGGTTTCGAGGATCCTGGCGGCCTTGCGCAAATTGTCCTGACGCAGAAGCGCCTTTGTCGCAATCACGGCGGCTGGCGGGAACGCCGGCGCCAGTTTCAGCGCGTTGAGCGCATCGTCGCGGGCCGAGGACGGATCGCTGTCGACATGGTCGCGCGCCCGCGCGGTCAGCAGCACCGCCCTGGTCCGGTCGGCAGCCTTCGCCTCGATGGTGCCGGCCTGGCGCTGCCGTTCAAGCAGCTGCAGCGCTTCGTCCCATTTGCCTTCCCGGGTCCGGTAGGACAGCGCGGCGGCACCCGCCCATGGCAGGTGCGGCGCTTGTTCGGCGGCTGTTTCGGCATAATGCTGTGCCGCCTCGTCCGCGCCCTGGCGCTGGGCCTCGAGATAAAGCCCCCTCAGACCGAGAAGCCTGGTTTCCGGATCCTCGGCCATCGCCTCGAACAGCTTGCGGGCTTCCTCGTGATGGCCCTCGATCAGCGCCGCCTGGACGTCGAGCAGGTGAATCAGCGGCTCCTGGTCCGCTTTCAGCAGCCCCTTGGTGCGCTTGTTCATCTTGCGCGCCATCGCCGCATCGCCCGCGCCTGCCGCCAGCAGCCCGGTCGACAGCGCCTGGTAGCCGCGGTCGCGCTTGCTGGCCCGGAAATAGCGGGCGACGGTGCGCGGCGAGTAGAGGATGGTGCGGATCAGCCACCACGTGATCATGATGGCCGCGACCAGCGAAACGACCATGGTGACAGCCGTCATCAGCGACATTTCGATCTGGCGGTCCTGCCAGACGATGGACAGGTCGCCGGGCCGGTCGGCAAGCCAGGCAAAGCCGAAGCCGAGGGCCGAAACCAGGACAACATAGAATAGCAAGCGGATCATCCTGGATCTCCTAGTTGGCCGGGGCTGCGGCAGCCGCCGAGGGCGCCATGGCCGCGGCGATCAGCTTTTCGGAACGGGCGCGCGCCGCCAGCGCTTCGCCATATTCCGCCGTGGCCGCGCGGGAGGCTTCGGGCAGCGTGGTCCATTCGGCAAGTGCCGCCTCGAGATCGCCGTTGAGCAGCCGGGTTTCGGCGCGGGCGACGATCGCCTCGGCACTGTCGCCCGCAACGTCGCCGACCTTGCGCACCTTGACCACCGACATCGCGCTCGACATCAGCCGGTCCACCAGCCCGGCCTCCGGATCACCCGGATCGGCCGCGGCAATCGCCTTGCTTGCGGCATCGGAAAAGCCGGCCACCAGCTCGGCGCGGCTGGGAACGCCGCGTGCGGCAAGATCCCTCAGTTCGGCCACGGCCGGATCATCCGGCACCACCGAGGCGAAAGCCTCGAGTTCGCTCATAAAAGGCCCGCCGCGGTCGATCGCAGACTTGAGCCCGGCCGCCGCGATGGCCCGCGCCAGGTCGATCTGCCGCGATGGCGCTTCGACCTGGGCCGAAAGCTCCTGCTGGCCCTGTTCCAGCTCGCTGATCCTGGTTGCGAGCGTGTCAGCGCTGGACCGAAGCTCGGCAATCGAGCTCTGAAACCCGCTCTGGGCGGCCCTGAGCTCGTTCATTTGCGCCGCCAGTTCAGGATCGGGAGCAGCTGCCGTGCCTGCCTCCGCAAGCGTGGCGATCTTGCCCTCGAGACCGGCAAGCCGGTCTTCAAGTGCGGCGAGCGCCGCCGGGTCGCCGCCTTCGCCGCCGCTACCTGCTGCTGCTTCGGCAACAGCGGCTTCAAGACCGTCGAGACGGGCGGAAAGCTCGGCCGGCAGCTCGGAGCCGCCCTGCGAGGTGGACGCGGACATCTGCTGCGTCAGCGTTTCAACCTGGGAGGAAAGCGCGTCGACCCTCGACGCCACCGGGGCAACCGGATCGCCACCGGCGCCAGGGGCCGGCAAGACCCCGCCGGCTTGAAGCGCATAGCCTCCGCCAAGCGCGATCACGGCACCGATCAGGCCGGACATCACCATGCCGAGACCGCCGCCGCCCTTGGCCGGGGCGGCTGCCGGTTTGGTGGGGGCAGCCGCGGGCTTGGCGCTGGCCGTAGCCGTATTCGCGGACCCCGTGGCTTCCGCCTTTGGTTTCGCAGTCTCGGCCTTGCTGTCCTTCGGATCGGCTGGCTTGGCCGGATCCGAGGGCCTGGCAGGTTGCGCCGGCGTACCGGGCTTCGCCTCTGACGCTGGCTTGGCGCTGCCGTCGTTCGTTGCAGCCGCAGCCGTTCCGGCGGCTTCCGTTGTCTTGCCGCCGGTAGCGTCCGGTTC
>JAHJUC010000772.1 GCA_018829385.1 Alphaproteobacteria bacterium | reverse complement strand
GAAGGCGCAGCCGACCAAGCAATTCGTGCAGGTCGGCCAGATTGCGGCGCTGGCCAGTTACCTGGCGTCCGACCAGGCGGCACAGATCACCGGCGCCGCCCTGCCGATGGATGGCGGCTGGACCGCGCAATGACAAAGGCAAGAACGGCCAAGGCCAGACCCGCACGCGCGGCCAAGGCCGGCAAAACGGACATCCGCAGGATCAACCTGGCGCTTCAGGGTGGAGGCGCGCACGGCGCCTTCACCTGGGGCGTGATCGACCGGTTGCTCGACGAACCCGACATCGAATTCGAAGGGCTGTCGGGGACCAGCGCCGGCGCGGTGAACGCGGTGGTGCTGGCGCACGGGCTGATGGAAGCCGGACGCATCGGCGGACAGGCGGCGCTCGAGGATTTCTGGCGCCGCTCCAGCCGCGGCGGCTCGGTCTGGTCGCCTGTCAGCTCCCTGCCGCAAGGGGTCATCCCGGGGATGGAATTCCTCTCAGCGGCGACCTATGCGGCCTTCGACACCATGACCCGGACCTTCTCGCCCTATGAGTTCAACCCGTTCAACGTCAATCCGCTGCATGACCTGCTGTCGGAAAGCGTCGATTTCGATGCCTTGCGCCAGCACAGCGATACCAAGCTGTTCCTCAGCGCCACCAATGTGCGCAGCGGCCGGGTGCGGGTCTTCGAAACAGGCGAAGTCAGCGCCGACGTGGTGATGGCGTCGGCCTGCCTGCCGTTCCTGTTCAAGGCGGTCGAGATCGACGGCGAGCATTTCTGGGATGGCGGTTATGTCGGCAATCCGGCGCTGTTTCCGTTCTTCTACAATTGCCAAAGCCGGGACGTGATGATCGTGCACATCAATCCGATGGTGCGCGACGAGGTGCCGAAGACCGCGCCCGACATCCTCAACCGGATCAACGAGATCTCGTTCAACTCGTCGCTGCTCGACGAGATGCGCGCCATCAACTTCGTCACCCGCCTGATCGAACAGGACTGGCTCAAGGACGAGTACAAGAACCGGCTGCGCCATATCCTGGTGCATTCGGTGCACGCCGACGCGGCCCTGCTCGATCTTCCGGTCTCCTCGAAATTCGACGTGCGATGGTCGTTCCTCACCGATCTGCGCGACCGTGGCCGGCTCGAGGCGGATCGCTGGCTCGAGGCCAACCGCGACGCTCTGGGCAAGCGATCGACGGTGGATCTGGAAAGCCAGTACCTGGGACTGCCCGGTCCGCGCGGAAAGGACGGCCGCCAGACAAGAGATGCTCCGGTCTTGGCTGAAAGTGGAAGCGATTGACCGGCTTTGCCTGAAACTGTTGCATGCGCTTATCGCTCTTTCGCGCAGCCGCGGAGTGGGTTAGCTTTTGTCCAATTGGTTTAAAATTACAGAGGTGACATGGCTCACACCCACCGCACATCGATCCGTTTCCGGCTCAACGACCAGACGATCGACCTGTCGGGTTTCGCACCCGACCTGACGCTGCTCGACTGGCTGAGGCTCGACCGGCGGCTGACCGGCACAAAGGAAGGTTGCGCGGAGGGCGATTGCGGCGCGTGCACCGTGCTCGTCGGGCGCATCGACAACGGTCTGTTGAGCTACGAGACGGTCAACGCCTGTATCCGGCTGGTCGGTTCGCTCGACGCCACGCATGTGGTCACGGTCGAGTATCTCAACCGTCCCGATGGGGGCTTGAGCGCCGTGCAGCAGGCGATGGTGGACAATCACGGTTCCCAGTGCGGCTTCTGCACGCCGGGCATCGTTGCCTCGCTGCATGCGCTGTGGCTTGCCGAGCCCAATCCTTCGGAGGCCGACATCGAGCGGCAATTGCAGGGAAACCTGTGCCGCTGCACCGGCTACGAGCCGATCGTCAAGGCGGCGATCGCCGCGGCCGCAACCATTCCCGATGCCGACAATGACCGGCTTGTGGCAGCCTACGACGCGACCAGCGAAGCGCTTGCGGGATTTGCCGATGGTGCGCGGGTGACCATTGAGCATGAGCGGGGCACCACCTTCGTGCCCGGCGATCTCGACGATCTGGCCGCACTTTACGAAGCGCATCCGAAGGCCACGATCGTTGCCGGTTCGACCGATGTCGGGCTGTGGGTGACCAAGCACATGCGCGACATCGCTCCGGTGATCCACATCGGCCACCTGGAAGAACTGAAACAGATCAATATCGACGACGCAGGGATTACGCTCGGGGCCGGCGTGTCCTACACCTCGGCGCGCGGCGCGCTGGTGTCGCTGTTTCCGCAGATGGCGGAATTGTGGGACCGGATCGGCGGCGAGCAGGTGCGCAACATGGGCACGGTCGGCGGCAACATCGCCAACGGCTCGCCGATCGGCGACACGCCCCCGCCCCTGATTGCGCTCGGCGCCTCGGTGACGCTGCGCAAGGGCGCAAGCCGCCGCACGCTGCCGCTTGCCGATTTCTTCATCGAATACGGCAAGCAGCACCGCCTGCCCGGCGAATTCGTCGAGAGCGTCTTCGTGCCGGCGCTCGCGGAAGACGCCTTCTTCGCAGTCTACAAGATTTCCAAGCGCCGCGACGAGGACATCTCGGCCCTGTGCGGCGCTTTCCACGTCGTCACCGACGCCGAGGGCATGGTGACCTCGGCGCGGATTGCCTTTGGCGGCATGGCGGGCACGCCGAAGCGGGCGAGCTCGGCAGAGGCGGCGCTGACCGGCCAGCCATGGAGCTGGGACACGATCCAGGCGGCGCGGCTGGCGCTTGCCGACGACTACCAGCCGCTGTCGGACTGGCGGGCAAGTGCGGAATACCGGATGCTAACGGCGCAGAACCTGATGATCCGGTTCTTTCTTGAGACTTGCGGCGCGCCGGCGCGCATCGAACGCCATCCGGCGCTGGCGGAGGCATGAAAATGGACGCATCCACTCCCCGCAGCCGGACCGAGATTTCAGGCGGCGCACACGTGTCGCGCAAACATGATTCCGCCCACAAGCACGTCACCGGCAGCGCCGACTACATCGACGACATGGCCGAACCTGCCGGCACGCTGCACGGCTATCTCGGCCTTACCGACCGGGCGCACGCGACCATCACCTCGCTCGATCTCGATGCGGTGCGCGCATCCGATGGCGTGGTGGCTGTGCTGACCGGCGCCGACGTGCCGGGCGTCAACGACATCTCGCCCAGCGGCCGCAACGACGAGCCGGTGCTTGCGGAAGGCAAAGTGCTGTTTCACGGCCAGCCGGTGTTCGCGGTCATCGCCGAAACCCGTGAGCTGGCGCGCCGCGCCGCCAAGCGGGCGGTGATCGGCTACGAGGAGCTGCCGCATGTCACCGACGTGCGCGCGGCGATGGATGCCGATTATCCGCTGGTCACCGACCCGCTGAAGCTTGAGCGCGGCGATATCGAGGCCGGGCTTGCCGCAGCGCCGCTCAGGCTCAAGGGCGAGATGCGG
>JAHJUC010000012.1 GCA_018829385.1 Alphaproteobacteria bacterium | reverse complement strand
TCGATGGCGCGTTCCTTGAAATAGTCGCCGAAGGAGAAATTGCCGAGCATCTCGAAGAAGGTGTGGTGGCGCGCGGTGTAGCCGACATTGTCGAGGTCGTTGTGCTTGCCGCCGGCGCGCACGCATTTCTGCGACGTCGCCGCCGTCGAATAGGGCCGGTGCTCAAGACCGGTAAAGACGTTCTTGAACTGCACCATGCCCGCATTGGTGAACATCAGCGTCGGGTCATTGCGCGGCACCAGCGGGCTCGAGGCCACCACTTCATGCCCGTTTGTCTTGAAATAGTCGAGAAACGCCGACCGGATTTCGTTCACGCCACTCATGATCAACCCTTTGTCTGATAGGCAGTTCCCCGAAACCCGCATCGAATGGCGGTTCCGGGATCCGCATCGCGACGTGCGGACCGCCGCTTTTATCGTTCACCCGGATGCCTGTCCAGACGCCAGCCGCGGCCCTGTCAACGGAAAACCGGCCGCCAGCCCCAAAAGGACCGGCGGCCGGCTTGAAATAGCGCCAGAGGTGCGCCGAAAGGCCTACATTTCGGCGACGTCCGCACCGCCGTCGTCATCCTCGCCGCCGCTGCGGTCCTCATCGAGGAACTTCTCGGCGATCAGCCCGGCATTCTGCCTGAGCGCCAGCTCGATCTCGTCGGCCAGCACCGGGTTGTCGCGCAGGAACTGCTTGGCGTTCTCGCGCCCCTGCCCCAGCCGCTGGCTGTTGTAGGAGAACCAGGCGCCGGACTTCTCGACGATTCCAGCCTTGACGCCGAGATCGACCAGTTCGCCCATCTTCGACACGCCCTCGCCATACATGATGTCGAACTCGACCTGCTTGAAGGGCGGCGCCATCTTGTTCTTGACCACCTTGACCCGGGTCTGGTTGCCCACCACCTCGTCGCGGTCCTTGACCGAGCCGATGCGGCGGATGTCGAGACGCACCGAGGCGTAGAACTTCAGCGCATTGCCGCCGGTGGTGGTTTCGGGCGAGCCGAACATCACACCGATCTTCATGCGGATCTGGTTGATGAAGATCACCATGCAGTTCGAGCGCGAGATCGAGGCAGTGAGCTTCCTCAGCGCCTGGCTCATCAGCCGCGCCTGCAGGCCGGGAAGGCTGTCGCCCATCTCGCCCTCGATTTCGGCGCGCGGTGTCAGTGCCGCCACCGAATCGACCACCAGCACGTCGATGGCGCCGGAGCGAACCAGCGTGTCGGTGATTTCCAGCGCCTGCTCGCCATTGTCGGGCTGCGAAATCAGGAGATTCTCGAGATCGACGCCCAGCTTGCGGGCATAGACCGGGTCGAGCGCATGCTCGGCGTCGATGAAGCCGCAGATGCCGCCCTTCTTCTGCGCTTCGGCGATGGTCTGCAGCGCCAGCGTGGTCTTGCCCGAGCTTTCCGGCCCGAAAATCTCGATCACCCGGCCGCGCGGCAGGCCGCCGATGCCGAGCGCAATGTCGAGCCCCAGCGAGCCGGTCGGAACCGTTTCGATCTCGACCACACTGTCGTTGGCTCCGAGCTTCATGATCGAGCCCTTGCCGAACGAGCGTTCGATCTGGGAAAGTGCGGCGTCGAGCGCCTTGCTTTTGTCCACGGATTTTTCCTCTACCAGCCGCAAAGAGTTCTGTGCCATTCGGTCCACCTTTAGGTTATCGTGCCAACGCAAGCAATGAGTGCTCGTTTTTCCAATTTGTACTCTATTTGTTCCAATTGCGCAAGGCCCTGTCAAGGCACTGATATCAAATGAAAAACGCAGACATGTTCTATTTCTGTTTTTCGGCCCGGCCTCTTACCGCCGCATCCGTCACGCCGGCCCGCCGCCGCCATCTCCGGCCCCGGGCGATTCGCCCCGGCTCCGCTCTGAGCGGGCATTGAGATGGCGCGCGTTCTGGCCATCGGCGGCGCCCATATCGACCGCAAGGGCTGGCTCTCGGCCCCGCACCGGCCCGGCGCCTCCAATCCCGGCCACTGGCAGACCGAGGCCGGCGGCGGCGCCTTCAACGCGGCGCGCAACCTGGCCCGGCTTGGCCACCGGGTCACCCTCGTCGCCCCGCGCGGCGGCGATGCGGCGGCCGAGATGGTAGCCCGCGCCGCCGCCGAGGCCGGCATCGAGGATTGCCCGCTGACCTTTCTCGACCGGGCCACGCCGAGCTACTCGGCGATCCTCGAGCCCGACGGCAACCTGATCACGGCGCTGGCCGACATGGCGCTCTACGACCTGATCCCGGCCCGCCGGCTGCTGACGTCGCGGCTGCGCAAGCGCCTCGATGACGCCGATCTGCTCTTGATGGATTCCAACCTGCCCGAAAGCGCGCTTGCCGCGATGGCCAAGGTCGCGTCAGAACTCGGCCTGCCGCTTGCCGTCATCGCCGTCTCGCCGGCCAAGGTGGTGCGCTGGAAGCAGAGCCTGGCACGGATCAACTGCCTCGCCATGAACGAGGCCGAGGCCGCAGCGCTCACCGGAACCCGGGCGCAATCGCCGGATCAATGGCAATCCCTGCTTGGCGCGGCGGGCCTCGCGGGCGGCCTTGTCACCGCCGGTGCCGGCCCCGTCGCGGCCTTTACCTCCCTGCCCTCCGGCCCCGCATCCACCGTGCTGCTGCCGCCGCCGCTCGATCAGGTGCGCGATGTCGTCGGCGCCGGCGATGCGCTGGCCTCGGGCTATCTCGACGGCTGGCTTGCAGGCGGTTCTATGGCCGACAATCTCACCCGCGGCATCGCGCTGGCGCGGCTGACGGCGGCGGTGCGCGGCCCGGTGCGGCCGGATTTGTCACGAGACCTGCTTGCGCAGGCGCTCAAGACCATGCCAAAGCCGGCCCAGTTCCCCTTGTCCCCGCCAGGAGCCCCCGCATGACCGGACCCATTACCATCGAAACCACACCGGACGTGACAGCCGCGCTGGCCGAAGGCCGCCCGGTGGTGGCGCTCGAATCGACCATCATCACCCATGGCATGCCCTGGCCGGGAAACCGCGACATGGCGCTCGAGGTCGAGGCCGTTATCCGCGCCGAGGGCGCGGTCCCAGCCACCATCGCCGTCATCGACGGACGCCTGCATGCGGGCCTTGACGAGGCCGCCATCACCGCGCTCGCCCAGGCCAAGGACGTGATGAAGCTCTCGCGCGCCGATTTCGCCTATGCGCTCGCCGAGGGACGCACCGGCGCCACCACGGTTGCCGCCACCATGATGGCCGCCCACTTGGCCGGCATTTCCGTCTTTGCCACCGGCGGCATCGGCGGCGTGCACCAGGGCGCGGAAACAAGTTTCGACATTTCCGCCGATCTCGATGAACTCGGCCGCACGCCGGTGATCGTCGTCTCCGCCGGCGCCAAGGCCATTCTCGACATCCCCAAGACGCTCGAAGCGCTCGAGACCCGCGGCGTACCGGTGGTGGCCTACGGCCAGGACGCCATGCCCGCCTTCTGGTCGCGCGATTCCGGCCTCAAGGCCCCGCTCAGGCTCGACACGCCGCAGGCCATCGCCCGCTTCGA
>JAHJUC010000771.1 GCA_018829385.1 Alphaproteobacteria bacterium | reverse complement strand
GATCCATTCCGGCGGCTGCCAGTGCGGCGCGGTGCGGTTCCGGTTGACGGGCGCGCCCGGCACCTCGTCGGTGTGTTATTGCCGCATGTGCCAGAAGGCCTCGGCTTCCCACGCCCTGGCGCTGGTCTCGGTCGGCGAGGCCGGGTTCGAATGGACGCGAGGACAGCCGGCCTGGTTCCAGAGTTCGAACGCGGCACGGCGCGGCTTCTGCGAAAAGTGCGGCACGCCGCTCGCCTATGACGCGCCCGACGGGCTGGCGCTGTCGGTGCTGGCATTCGACGATCCGGATCAGGTGGCGCCGACGATTGCCTATGGTACCGAGGCCAAGCGGATCTGGTGCGATGGCATCCCTGCGCTGCCCGAGCGGCATACGCTGGAAGATGCCGATGCGGTGGCGTTCTTGCAAACGCTGGTCAGTTATCAGCATCCGGATCACGATACCGATGCTTGGCCGCCGGAGGACAGGGCATGAGCGAGCGCAAGCCGGGAACGGAAATGCCGAAATGGCTGCTCTATAGCCTGATCGGCAAGGGCGTGCTGGTGGTGGCGGTGACAGTCGGCGTCGTCGTCTGGGTCAATTGGGGATGAGACAGTGAGCGAACGCAAACCAGGAACCGACGGGCCGAAGCAGCCGCCCTGGGGGCTGATCGGCGCGGCAGTGGTTGTTGCCGCGGTGGCCTATGCCGGCTTCGTCATCTTTGCGAGGGTGATGTGACATGAGCGAACCGCGCGGGCTTTACCCCGAGATCGAACCGTTCGAGACCGGCTTTCTCGATACCGGCGACGGGCACCGGATCTATTGGGAGCGGGCCGGCACCCGCGGCGGCAAGCCGGCGGTGTTCCTGCATGGCGGCCCGGGCGGCGGATGCGGTCCGGTGCACCGGCGGCTGTTCGATCCGGCGCTCTACGACGTCATCCTGTTCGACCAGCGCGGCTGCGGCCGCTCGACGCCGTTCGCCTCGCTCGACAACAACACCACCTGGGATCTGGTGGCCGACATCGAGCGGCTTCGCGAGATGGCCGGGTTTGACAAGTGGCTGGTGTTCGGCGGTTCCTGGGGCTCGACCCTGGCGCTGGCCTATGCGGAGACCCATCCCGACCGGGTGAGCGAGCTGGTGCTGCGCGGCATCTACACGCTGACGAGGGCCGAGCTCGACTGGTACTACCAGTTCGGCGTCTCGGAGATGTTTCCCGACAAGTGGGAACGGTTCCTCAAACCGATCCCCGAGGCCGAGCGCTCAGACCTGATGGCGGCCTACCGCAAGCGGCTGGTGGGCGATGACCCCGCCGCGCAAATAGCCGCCGCCAAGGCCTGGAGCGGCTGGGAGGGCGAAACCATCACGCTGTTGCCGGAGCCCTCGACCAGCGACAAGTTCCACGAGGACCAGTTCGCGCTGGCCTTTGCGCGGATCGAGAACCATTTCTTCGTCCATGCCGGCTGGCTTGAGGAAGGCCAATTGCTGCGCGACGCTGGCCGGCTTTCCGGAATCGACGGCGTCATCGTGCACGGGCGCTACGACATGCCGTGCCCGGCGCGCATCGCATGGCAATTGCACAAGGCCTGGCCGCGGGCGGAGTTCCACCTGATCGAGGGCGCGGGGCACGCCTTTTCCGAACCGGGCATTCTCGACCAACTGATCCGCGCCACTGACAGGTTTGCGGGCAAAACCAATGCGTGAGTGCTTGGTTCGCACCCCCCTCTGTCACTCCGTGACATCTCCCCCGCAAGGGGGGAGATCGGGTGCCGAGAGTTCGCGGGTTCCATTCTCCCCCCTTGCGGGGGAGATGTCGGCGCAGCCGACAGAGGGGGGTATTTCTCCCGATCGTTTCCGGAGAGTACAATGACAAAAGACCGCCTCTACCTTTTCGACACCACGCTGCGCGACGGCCAGCAGACGCCGGGGATCGATTTTTCCGTCGAGGACAAGATCGCCATCGCCAGGATGCTGGATGATTTCGGCATCGACTATGTCGAGGGCGGCTATCCCGGGGCGAACCCGACCGACACGGCGTTCTTCGCCAAGAAGCGCACCGAGAAGGCGTCCTTCGTGGCCTTCGGCATGACCAAGCGGGCCGGCGTTTCGGCCTCCAACGAT
>JAHJUC010000770.1 GCA_018829385.1 Alphaproteobacteria bacterium | reverse complement strand
CGTGTTCGATGCGCCGCAAGCGGCCTATACGCGCGAGTTGCTGGACGCCATTCCGCTGCCTGATCCGCAGCAGGCAGGCTGGTAGTCGGGCCGGAACTGAATCATTGCAAGGGGCCAGGGAGCGCCCAAACGGCGTGGTCCGGGGAGACTTAAATGACAGACCAGACAGGCCGGACAGACGTCGGGCAATCCGCAGGCGACGGCTACATGCTCTATCATTCGATCGGGCAGTATCCGGGCAAGGCCCGGGACATGGCCGCCTCATTGACGGCATTTGCCGAATGCTGGGGCACGCCCAATGATGAGCAATGGGGCTATGCGCTGGGCCAGCGGCAGCGGTTCATCGACCTGTGGAACCGGTTGCTCAAGGCGCCTTCAGCATCGCTGACGACGACCGAGAACGTGACATCGGCGCTGGCGGCGCTGATCATGGCGCTACCGCGCGAGGATCTCGAGGGCAGGGTGGTTCTGGTGGCAGGCGACTGTTTCCCGAGCCTGCATTTCCTGCTCACCGGGCTTGCCGACAGGTACGGGTTCGAGCTGCGCACGGTGCCGCTGCGCGAGGGCGCGCACTGGGTCGAGGACGAGGACGTGATCGCCGCCTGGGGTCCCGAAGTGGGGCTGGCGCTCCTGACCTGGGTCAGCTCGACGTCGTCGCACCGGTGCGACCTGTCGGCGCTGGTTTCGCATGGCCGCAAACAGGGCTCGCTGATCGGGGTCGATATCACGCAAGCCGCGGGACTGTTTGACTATGACTGCATGGCGGTGGCCGCCGATTTTGCGATCTCGACCAGCCTGAAGTGGATGTGCGGATCGCCCGGCGGCGGCATCCTGCAGGTGATGCCCGATGTCATCGCGCGCTGCCAGCCGAGCCTGAGGGGCTGGTTCAGCCAGGACAACATCTTCTCCTGGGACATCAACGCCTTCGCCTATGCGCCGGACATTCGCCGTTTCGACAACGGCACGCCATCTGTGATGGCCTGTGTGGCTTCCGTGCCGGCGCTCGAATGGCACGCGGCGCAGGACTGGGCCGGGCAGCTTGCGAAGAACCGCGCCCTGAGCGAGGCGATCATCGTTGCTGCCGATGCGGCCGGCTTTCCGCTGGCTTCGCCGCGGGATCCGGCGCAGCGCGGCGGCAGCGTCATGGTCCGTCTGCCGGACGCCGACGCCGCGCAGGCGCTGCTAACGAAACTCAGGTCGGTTTCGGTCTTCGCCGACGCGCGCGGGCCGATCCTGCGGTGTTCGCCGGGCTTCATGACGACCGAGGCCGGGATCGACCGGCTGACCTCCGTCTTGACCGGCGGCTGAGACGCCGGGCTTTCGGGCGCTAACCGTCGTCCTCGGCCGGGTGAACGGCCTCGATCCGCGATGCATTGTCCTGGCGCATGACCGGGCCCGCTTCCCGGGCGCTATCGCGCGCCGTTTCGTCGAGAAAATCCGATCCCGATGCACGGTCTGACGGGGCCAGCAAATTTATTGTGGCATAAAAATTTTATGCTTGAAATATATTCGTTCGCGCGTAGGATCGGAGGCAGTCGAAATCAGTCCGGAGGTGCAGAATATGAGAATCGTTTGTCTGGGCGGCGGACCCGCCGGTCTCTATTTCGCGATCTCGATGAAGCTGCGCGATCCTTCGCACGAGGTTGTGGTGCTCGAGCGCAACAAGGCCAACGACACGTTCGGCTGGGGCGTGGTGCTGTCTGACGATGCGCTCACGCAGATGCAGGAGAACGACCCCAAGTCGACCGAGGCGATCCGCAGCCATTTTGCCTACTGGGACGACATCGCGGTGGTGCAGCAGGGGCACCGCACCGTTTCCGGCGGGCACGGCTTTGCCGGGATCGGGCGCAAGCAGATGTTGATCCTGTTGCAGGAGCGCGCCCGCGAACTTGGCGTGGACATGCGTTTCGAGACCGAGTTCAAGACAACCGAGGAATACCGCAAGGAGTATGACCTCGTGGTTGCCGCCGACGGCATCAACTCGCTTGTCCGCAACGAATATGCCGATGTGTTCAAGCCCGACATCGACACCCGCAAGTGCAAGTTCGTGTGGCTCGGAACGCATCAGCGCTTCAATGACGCCTTCACCTTCATTTTCGAGAAGACCGAGCACGGCTGGGTCTGGGCGCATGTCTACCAGTTCGACGACAACACGGCGACCTTCATCGTCGAATGCCTGCCCGAGACCTGGGACCGCTGG
>JAHJUC010000769.1 GCA_018829385.1 Alphaproteobacteria bacterium | reverse complement strand
GTTCGACCGCGGCTTCCTGTTCGGCGACGGCATCTACGAGGTTGCCTCCGTGCTTGGCGGCAAGCTGATCGATTTCCCGGCCCACATGGCGCGGCTGCACCGCTCGGCCGGCGAACTCGGCATGCGCTTTACCGTCAGCGATGACGAGCTGCTGGCAATCCACCGAGAACTGGTCAGCCGCAACGGCGTTGAAGAGGGCGTGGTCTATCTGCAGATGACCCGCGGCGCCATCGACCGGGATTTCATGTTCGACACCCAAAAGCTCACCCCGACGCTGGTGCTGTTCACCCAGAGCCGTCCGCTGATCGACACGGCTGTCGCCAGGAACGGCATGAAGATCGTCTCGATCCCTGATCTGCGCTGGGGCCGCTGCGACATCAAGACGGTGCAACTGCTCTATCCCTCGCTTGGCAAGATGGAAGCCAAGGCGCGTGGGGCCGATGATGCCTGGATGGTGCGCGATGGCGTCGTCACCGAAGGCACCTCGAACAACGCCTTCATCGTCACCAAAGAGGGCGCAATCGTCACCCGGCCGCTGTCTCACTCGATCCTGCCCGGCATCACCCGCGCCGCACTGATTTCCTATTCGCAAGCCAACGGCACGAAGATCGAAGAGCGCACGTTCACCATCGAGGAAGCGAAGAACGCCGCCGAGGCCTTCATTACCTCCGCTTCGGTCTTTGTCGGGCCGGTGATCTCGATCGACGGCGTCGAACTGTCGGGCGGCAAGCCCGGTCCGGTGACGCTCGGCCTGCGCAAGACCTATATCGAGGAAAGCCTCAGGCGCGCCCTCTGAAGCCGAGCCGGGCCGCGAAGGCCCGGCTCGCAACGAGCATCAGACAGACTTGATCGCGCCGCCGTCGCAACGGATCATTGATCCGTTGATGTAGCTCGCCCGCGCGCTGACCAGAAATGCCGCGGTCGCGGCAAATTCCTCGACCGCGCCGTAACGTCCGACAGGGATTTGCGCCTGCGCGGCTTTCGCGACCTCGGCCACGTCCTTGCCTGCGCGCTTGGCATTGGCGGCGTCGAGCTCTTTCAGCCGGTCCGTGTCGATCCGGCCTGGCAGCAGCATGTTGAAGGTGACGCCGTCGCCGGCGGTCTCGTTGGCCATCGATTTCGACCAGCCGACGAGAGTGGCTCGCAGCGCATTCGACAGGCCGAGATTGGGGATCGGCTGGATCACCCCGGACGAGGCCACCGTCAGCACCCGGCCCCAGCCCTGCGACCGCATGCCCGGCAAAAGCCGCGCTGTGATGTCCATCACGCTTAACACCATGATCTCGAACTGGCGGTGAACCACCGACAGATCGGCCTCGCTCATCAGGCCGGGCGGCGGACCGCCGGTGTTGTTGACCAGGATGTCGAGCCCGCCGAATTCGCGGCCGACGGTTTCTTCAAGCAGCGCCGGCGTGGCCTTGTCCGACAGGTCGGAGACCACGAACCGCGCCTTGCCCGCGCCGCGCGCATTGATCGCCGCGACGGCCGCTTCGAGCCGCGCGCCATCGCGTCCGGTGATCAGCACATCGGCGCCCTCGGCGGCGATCGCTTCCGCGATGCCGAGCCCCAGCCCGCGCGATGACGCCAGCACGAGGGCGCGTTTTCCTGTCAATCCCAGATCCATCAAGTCTTTCCCTGTTTGCCTGTTGCCTGCTAAAGGCTTGCCGTATCAGTTGCCGCCCGTGCCCGAAAGGTCAACCCCCGCGGCCGGGCAGCACAATTGAGGGAGAACCCGAGCGTGGCCGAAATTACCATTCCGAAGCCTGATGACTGGCACCTGCACCTGCGCGATGGCGCCATGCTCGAAGGCGTATTGCCCTACAGTGCGCGGCATTTCGCTCGCGCCATCATCATGCCCAACCTTGTGCCGCCGGTGGTCACCAGCGCTGACGCGAAAGCCTACCGCGACCGCATCATGGCGGCACTGCCCGCCGGTCTCGATTTCACCCCCCTGATGACGCTCTACCTGACCGAAGGCACCGATGCTGCGGACGTGGCCAGCGCCCATGCCTCTGGCCTGGTGACGGCGGTGAAGCTTTATCCCGCCGGCGCCACCACCAATTCCCATTCCGGCGTCCGCGATCTTGCCAAGGTCATGCCGGTGCTCGAGAAGATGGCTCAGATCGGCATGCCGCTGTGCATCCACGGCGAGGTCACCGATCCGGCGGT
>JAHJUC010000768.1 GCA_018829385.1 Alphaproteobacteria bacterium | reverse complement strand
GGCGCGTTCGGCAATCTTGCGGGTATGCCCCTCGATGGTAGCGTAAAGAACCAGAACCGTCATGGGTGCGTCCTCCTTGTTCGATTAAGGCCAGAATGCAACGCTTCGGCGAGACAGGCATTGACGCAAGTCAATGGCAGCAAACCGCAAAGCCCATTACCGTCCGGCCAAAGCCCTCCGGGCCAGCGCCAGAAGCTTGTCCCCGGGCATTTGGGGTGAGGCCTTCGCGGCAAAGGCCTCGCCGACCAGGCGGCAGATCAGTTCGTTGACGGGCGCCGTGCGGCCGTGCGCCTCGGCAAGCGATGAGACGGCGCCGTTGAGAAAGCGGGTTTCGGGCTCCCTGCCCGCCTTCAGGTCATCCCAGGAGGAAGACCGGGCAGTGTCATCCATCCTGAGCTGCTGGCGCGCGGCAAGGCGGAACAGCCAGGTCGGCAGGCGCAGGACTTTCGGGATCAGCCGCGGGCTGGTGCGGGTTGCGCCAATGACGCGGATACCGGCGGCATCGAGAGCAGCCAGCAGTTCCTCCATCGCCATGGCCAGCACCTTACGGTAACCGGGATCCTCGAACTGCCGGCGCAGCGGCAGGCCGCTGATCACGTTGAGGCCGTTGTTGAGGTTGAGCAGAAGCTTGCCCCATTGCATGGCGCCGAGATTGTCATGGATCTGCAATTTCAGACGCGATCCTGCCGCAAGGGCTGCCAGCCCGGTCGATGCATCCGAAGGGCCGATCAGGACCGGGCCTTCCATGGAGCAATGCACGGCGTTGGGAGAGAGCCGGACAACGTTGAACGGGACCGTGCCGGCCACGACCTGATTGTGCGGAAGCAGCCTCTTCAGCATCTCGACATTGCCAACACCGTTCTGCAGGCTGATGACGGTTGCATCCGCGGCCAGAACCCTGGCGAGGTCGAGCGCCGCGGCCTCGGTGTCACCCGACTTGGTGCAGAACAGCACCACGTCGCAAGTGCTCAGGCTGTCGACGCCGCCGATTTCGTAACGCTCGGGCTTCAGGGCTGCCTTGAAACCGTCGTAGCGCGAGAGCGACAGGCCGCGGGCGACAGAATCGCGTGTCCGCCCGCGGGCTGCAAACACCACCTGTGCGCCGGCTTCGGCAAGCATGCCGCCGACATAGAGCCCGATGGCCCCGGCCCCCATGATGCCGATCCTTGGTCTCTCTTCAGCCGTCGCAGTGCCCATCGAACCCTATCCCTTGCCTGACCGCTCTTTCCTGAGCCTACTCCAGAAATCGAGACGCTTGCGGATGTCGCGCTCAAAGCCGCGCTCCGGCGGATCGTAGAATGTCTTGCGGCCCATGCTTTCGGGAAAATAGTCCTGGCCGGAGAACGCGTCGGGCTGGTCGTGATCATAGAGATAGCCCTCGCTGTAGCCTTCGGCCTTCATCAGCTTGGTCGGCGCGTTGAGAATGTGCCGCGGCGGCAGCAGCGAGCCGCCCTCCTTCGCAGCCCGCATGGCGGATTTGTAGGCCGTGTAGACGGCGTTGGATTTGGGCGCGGTGGCGAGATAGACGCAGGCCTGCGCAAGCGCCAGCTCCCCCTCCGGCGAGCCGAGGAAGTCATAGGCGTCCTTGGCCGCATTGGCGATGACCAGCGCCTGGGGATCGGCGAGACCGATGTCCTCCGACGCCATGCGCACCAGCCTGCGACCGAGGAACAGAGGGTCCTCGCCGGCGTCGAACATGCGGCAGAGATAGTAGAGCGCCGCATCGGGATCGGAGCCGCGCACCGCCTTGTGCAGCGCCGAAACCAGGTTGTAATGGCCGTCCTGGCCCTTGTCGTAGACGGGCGCCCGGCGCTGGACCACCTTCACCAGCGCCTGCGTATCGAACATCTCTCCCTCGCGGGCGGCGCGCCAGACTTCTTCGGCCAATGTCAGCACCGCCCGGCCGTCACCGTCGGCCATGCCAAGCAGGCTCAGCCGCGCCTCGGGCTCGAGCGGCAGCGGCTTTCCGGTTTCCGCTTCCGCGCGCTCGAGCAGGCGCTCCAGGCTCTCCTGGTCGTGCGGCTTGAAGGTCAGCACCCGGGCGCGCGACAGAAGCGCTGCGTTGAGTTCGAACGAGGGGTTTTCCGTCGTCGCGCCGACCAGCACGATGGTGCCGTCCTCCATCACCGGCAGGAAACTGTCCTGCTGGGCGCGGTTGAACCGGTGGATCTCGTCGACGAACAGCAGCGTCTGGCGGCCGCCCATGCGGCGGGCGCGCGCCGTCTCAAACACCTTCTTGAGATCGGCGACACCGGAAAAGATCGCCGAGATCTGGTCGAAGGCCAGTTCGGTCTCGCCGGCCAGCAACCGCGCCACGGTGGTCTTGCCGGTGCCCGGCGGTCCCCAGAAGATCATCGAGCCGAGGCTGCCCGAGGCGATCATCCGGGTGATGACGCCATCCGGGCCGGTCAGATGCGGCTGGCCGGTGACTTCGGCCAGGGTCGCGGGCCGCAACCGGTCGGCAAGCGGGCGATGCCCGCTCGGTACGGCACCGGAAGTGGCGAAGAGATCGGTCATGGCCTCACCGTATGATCTGGCGGATGCGCTGGCCGCCGCGCACGATCTCGAACCGCCAGAAGCTGGCGCCTTCGGAAAGCACCTGAGCCAGGATATCTACATTGGCGATCTCGACACCATTGACGACGGCGATCAGGTCGCCGGGGCGAAATCCGTAGCGCCCTGCGATCGAGTCCCCGGGAACATCGGTGACGACAACACCGCGCAACGACGGGGGCAGCCGCAGCTTGGCGCCGATGCGCGGCGTGATGTTGGAGACAACGGCGCCGGAGAACGGGTTCTGGCCCGCAAGCGTCCGGCGGTCGCGCGGATCGTCGGCGGGCGGGGCTGCGAGCGTGATCTGCACCGTCTTCCGGCCGTTGCGGCTGAGCACATCCAGCTCCGCCGTGGCGCCGACGCCCGTGGTGGCGAGGCGGTAGCCCAGCGCATCGGGATGCTCGATCGGACGGCCGTTGAAGCCCAGCACGATATCACCGGTGCGAAGCCCGGCCGTGGCCGCGGGGCCGTCCTCGGTCACATCGGCGACCAGGGCGCCAATGGCCCGCTCGAGGCCCAGCGCTTCGGCGATGTCGGCGGTGACCGGATCAAAGGACGCGCCGATATAGGGCGGTTCGAACACCTCGCCGCCCATTTCCGCGGTCTTGGCGACCGCGCGCACCAGATTGACGGGGATGGCGAAGCCGATACCGTTGGAGCCGCCGGAGCGGGAGAAAATGGCCGAGTTGATGCCGATCAGCCGACCCGTCATGTCGATCAGCGCGCCACCGGAATTGCCCGGATTGATGGCGGCATCGGTCTGGATGAAGGAGCCGAAATCCGACACGCCGACACTGTTGCGGGCCAGCGCCGAGACGATGCCGCTGGTCACCGTCTGGCCGACGCCGAACGGATTGCCGATGGCCAGCACGATGTCTCCCACCTCGGTGGTGTCGGTGTCGCCGAACTCGACAATCGGGAATGGCCCCTTGCCTTCGAT
>JAHJUC010000121.1 GCA_018829385.1 Alphaproteobacteria bacterium | reverse complement strand
TGTCTACGCGACGGTTCCCTCCAACACCGACAAGACCGTGCCGGTGATCTGCTTCTGCTCGCACATGGACACCGCGCCCGACTTCACCGGCACCAACGTCAGGCCCAACATCGTGAAGAACTACCAGGGCGGCGACATCCGCTTGACCGGTGACACCAGCCGCATCATCAAGGTCAGCGAACACCCGGACCTCAAACTGCAGATCGGCCACGACATCGTCACCACCGACGGCACCACGCTGCTCGGCGCCGACGACAAGGCCGGCATCGCCGAGATCATGACCGCGGCGGCCACCCTGGTCGCCAACCCGGAGATCAGGCACGGCACGGTCAAGCTGCTGTTCACCACCGACGAGGAAATCGGCCGCGGCGCCGACAAGGTCGATATCGCCAAGCTTGGCGCCGCCTTCGCCTACACGCTGGATGGCGGCCGCATCGGCGAGATCGACAACGAGACCTTCTCCGCCGATGGCGTCGACATCGAGATTACCGGTGTCGCCCAGCACCCGGGCACCTCCAAGGGCGTGATGGAAAACGCCATCAAGATCGCCTCCGACATCGTCGCCCGGCTGCCCAGGGATCTGGCGCCGGAGACCACCGACGGCCGCCAGGGCTTCATCCACCCGACCGACATCTCCGGCTCGATGGACGCGGCGCATCTGAGATTCATCATCCGCGATTTCGTCAACGAGGGCCTGACCGAGAAGGAAGAGCTGCTCAGATCCATCGCCGAAGACGTGATGAAAGCCTATCCCGGCTCGACCATGCGCTTCAAGGTGACCGAGCAGTACCGCAACATGAAGCAGGTGCTCGACCGCACCCCCGAGATCGTCGGCAACCTGCTGGAGGCCGTCCGCCGCGTCGGTCTCGAACCGGTCACCAGCTCGATCCGCGGCGGCACCGACGGCTCGCGTTTCTCCTTCATGGGCCTGCCCTGCCCCAACATCTACACCGGCGGCCACTCCTACCACTCGCCCTTGGAATGGATCAGCGTTCAGGACATGGAGAAGTCGGTGGAGACGATTGTCGAACTGGTCAAGGTCTGGGAGGAACGGGCGTGAGACGGCACTCCAGTTCGCGCAAACGAAGCAACATCTCTGAGGAGAAAACCGGATGAGCGACCCGTTCAACCTCCGGCGCTTCGTCAAGGCCCAGGACCCGGTCTACAGCCGTGTCCTTGCCGAGTTGCGCCATGGCGAAAAGCGAAGCCACTGGATGTGGTTCGTTTTCCCGCAGATCCAGGGTCTCGGATCCAGCCCGCTGGCCGAGTGCTACGCCATCACCTCGCTTGACGAGGCCCGCGCCTATCTCGATCATCCGCAGTTGGGGCCAAGGCTCATTGAGTGCTGCGAAATCCTCGAAACGATCAGGGATCGCAGCGCCGAGGAGATTTTCGGCTATCCCGATGTCGACAAGCTGCGCTCTTCGATGACGCTGTTTGCCCGGGCAAGCGACGGCGAGACAATCTTTTCCCGAATTCTGAACAAGTTCTACGCTGGCGAAGCAGACCCTCAAACGCTCGAAAGGATCGGCCGGAGCTGAGGCCTGCTCCGCCGGTCTCTTCATCCGCCGCATCCGCCGCTCCGGGCGCGGTTTCGGCCCGCACGATTGCCGGGATCGGCTGCGACCCGGAGCGTCGCAGCCACCACCAGGGCGCAGAGCACGGCCTTCGACACGGTCTCCATCGTACCCTCGATCAGCAGCGCATGGACCACGCTGCCAGCGGCGATCACCACGGCGAGCGCCGTGTGAAGCCTCCGCCACCACCGAGGACGCAACCGACGCCGCAGTGCCGCAAGCACCGCCGTGGCGAACACCGCCCACATGGCAATCACGCCCCAAGCCGAGAATGGCGTGGGCGAGGCAAAAAGCAACGCGTCGATGACATCCGGCGGGCTGGTGAGCCAAAGGCCGGCGACATGGATGATGACTGCGGTCACGAGTGCTGCGCCGGTCCAGCGATGCACCCGCCGCCCGCGCCGGCCGGCAAGCCCCGGAAGCCAGCCCAGAGCGAAGAGCGGCTGAAGCAGGAGCAGCGCCATGGCGACCACGCCCGCGAGCCCGGCGATGATATAGGCCGGACCGCGCCATGCCAGCAGCGGGCTGGTCGCCGCCAACGCCAGCGGCAACAGGATCG
>JAHJUC010000767.1 GCA_018829385.1 Alphaproteobacteria bacterium | reverse complement strand
CTAATTCCCCCAAGCAGTGTATTGGCGTGGATACAAACGATTTAAGAATTGCGGCGGGATCCACTGAAATACGGGCGAGGAGCACCCCGGATCCGGGAGGGACCGGCACGGGAGGCTGGAGGCGAGGCCACCTCCCCGACCCCGACAGTCAACGGAACCCACGCGGCAAAAAAGTGCATCTGGAGGAGGAAACCAATGAAGACCATCAAGGGACCGGCGTTGTTCCTGGCACAATTTGCGGGCGACGAAGCGCCGTTCAACTCATGGGATTCGATCACCAAGTGGGCGGCGGATTGCGGCTACAAGGGTGTGCAGGTGCCGAGCTGGGACGGTCGCCTGATCGATCTTGCGAAGGCGGCATCGTCAAAAGACTATTGCGACGAGTTCAAGGGCGTGGCGCGGGCCAACGGTGTCGAAGTCACAGAGCTGTCGACCCATCTGCAGGGCCAGCTCGTGGCCGTGCATCCGGCCTATGACGAGGCTTTCGACGGCTTCGCCGCGCCGGAAGTGCGCGGCAATCCGAAGGCACGGCAGGAATGGGCGGTCAACCAGGTGCGGATGGCGCTCAATGCCTCGCAGCACCTGGGCATCAATGCGATGGCGAGCTTTTCGGGCGCGCTGGCCTGGCCCTATCTCTACCCCTGGCCGCAGCGGCCGGCCGGCCTGGTCGAGACCGCCTTCGACGAACTGGCCAAGCGCTGGCGGCCGATTCTCGATCACGCGGACGAGTGCGGCGTCGACATCTGCTACGAGATCCATCCGGGCGAAGACCTGCATGACGGCGTCACCTTCGAGATGTTCCTCGAACGCGTCGGCAACCACGCCCGCTGCAACATGCTCTACGATCCGTCGCACTACGTGCTGCAATGCCTCGACTACCTCGACAACATCGACATCTACAAGGACCGGATCCGGATGTTCCACGTCAAGGATGCCGAGTTCAACCCGACCGGCCGCCAGGGCGTCTATTCGGGCTACCAGCCCTGGGTCGACCGGGCCGGACGGTTCCGTTCGCTCGGCGACGGCCAGGTCGATTTCGGGGCGATCTTCTCGAAGATGGCGGCCAACGACTTCGACGGCTGGGCCGTGGTTGAATGGGAGTGCTGCCTGAAGCATCCCGAAGACGGCGCGCGCGAGGGCGCGCAGTTCGTCTCCGACCACATCATCCGGGTCACCGAGCGGGCCTTCGACGATTTCGCCGACGGCGGCACCGACGAGGCGGCCAACCGCCGCATGCTTGGCATTTCCTAAGCGGAGGAGACATCAATGGCAATCGAAGGCTCCAGCACCACCGCCTCGCGGCGGATCCGTCTCGGCATGGTCGGCGGCGGGCGCGACGCGTTCATCGGCGGCGTGCATCGCATCGCCTCGCGCATCGACGACCGCTACGAGCTGGTCGCCGGCGCATTTTCCTCGACGCCGGAGAAATCAAAGGCGTCGGCCGCCGATCTCGGCGTCGCCCCCGACCGCGCCTATGGCGACTATGTCGAGATGGCCAGGCGCGAAGCGCGGCTCAAATCAGGCATCGAGGCGGTGGCGATCGTCACGCCCAACCACATGCACTATCCAGTGGCGCGCGAGTTCTTGAAGCGCGGCATCCACGTGATCTGCGACAAGCCGCTGACCTCGACGCTGGCCGATGCAAGGAAGCTGGCGAAGGCCGCGGAAAGTTCGGGCGCGCTGTTCGTGCTCACCCACAACTACACCGGCTATCCGATGATCCGGCAGGCGCGCGAGATGATCGCCGGCGGCGAACTCGGCGCGATCCGGCTGGTGCAGGTCGAATATGCCCAGGACTGGCTGTCGGAAAACCTCGAGGAGACCGGGCAGAAACAGGCCGGATGGCGCACCGATCCGGCGCGCTCGGGTCTGGGCGGCTCGACCGGCGACATCGGCACCCATGCGTTCAATCTCGCAAGTTTCGTCTCGGGGCTTGAACTCGACCAGCTCTGCGCCGATCTCGATAGTTTTGTCGAGGGCCGGCAGCTCGATGACAACGGTCACGTGCTGATGCGGTTTTCAGGCGGCGCCAAGGGCATGCTCTGGTGCTCACAGGTTGCGCCCGGCAACGAGAATGCGCTGAAGCTCAGGATCTACGGCGAAAGGGGCGGGCTCGAATGGGCCCAGGAAGACCCGAACTATCTCTGGCATTCACCGCTGGGACAACCGAAACGACTTCTGACCCGCAACGGCGCGGGCGCAACGGCCGCCGGCCAGCGCGTCAGCCGCATTCCCGGCGGCCACCCGGAGGGCTATCTCGAGGGCTTCGCCACCATCTACAATGAAGCGGCGCAGGCCATCATCGCTCGCCGGGAAGGCAAGCCCGTCCCCGAGGGCGTGACGTTTCCCGGTATCGACGAGGGTCTGGCGGGCGTCGCCTTCGTCACGGCCTGCGTCGAGTCCTCACGGCGCGGCGGCGCCTGGGTGAAGTTCGGCAGCTACAACAAGCGCTGAAACATGGACATGAGGGGCCGCCTTACGGCCAGGCCGCATAGGTCAGGTCGCCCTGCTCCTTCCGGCTGCGCAGGACATGGCGATACTTGCCGGGGCTCTGTCCCGATTGCCGGGTGAAGAAACGGTTGAAATAGGCCGGATCGGCGAAGCCGAGGCGAAAGGCAATCTGGCTGACCGGCAAGCCGGTGCTGGCGAGCAGTTCGCAGGCGTCGCGCATGATCTCGCGGTGCAGATAGGCTTGCGGGGAAATACCGGTGGCGCGCCTTACGGCGACATTGAGCCGGTCGCGCTTGACCTCCAGAAGCTCGGCATAGTGCTCGACCGTCCAGTGCTGGTGCTTGTGCAGGCCTGCCAACATGACAAACCGTTGGGCAAGGCCCTGGGGTGAACGCTGCCGGGTGACAATATCGGTGCCGAGCAGCCGCCACAGGTGCAGGAGGATCAGCCCGAGGTAGTGCTCGAGGGCTTCGCGGCTGCCGGGCCCGCCATCCTGCTTTTCGGCCGCAACGCCGTCCATCAGGCGGACGATGGCCTCGCCCGGCGCAAAGACCCGCGAAAGCCCCTGCCTGAGAACGACCCCCATCTGGTCGGCAAGCAGGCTTGCCGGCAGGGCGCGGAGCAGCGTCTGCCGTGACACCAGCATGACCATTCCGCGCGCACCTGCCTGGGCAGCGAGCTCAAGCGCCTTGCCCGCCGGGCTCCAGATCAGCCGCGGCGCCTCGAATGCCCGGGCTGTCTCGGCCCCGGCTCCGGCGTCCGAGACACTGAGCCGTCCGGCCGCAAGCAGCAGCAGGCAGGCGGAGTCGGCCGGCACGCTGTAGGCAACGCGGGTCAAGGGGCTGCGGATATGCAGCAGCGACAGGATGGGGCGATCGTCGGCAATGGGCTGGGGTGTCGGTTTCATGCGGCCAATGTCCCCGATCCCGCCGGATTTGCAAGCAAAAGTGCAACTCTTCGCCACAAAAGTGCATATTCTTATCACGGGCGCTGATCGATACTAAATTTCAGCCGTTATTGGGAGTTCGGCTGAGATCACTGCAGATTTTGGGCGAAGGCGATTGCAGAATCCCGCTTCTGCCCGCAATTGGGAGGAAAATTCATGACAATTACCCGACGCACCACGTTGCGCGCGCTGGCATCAGGCGTGGCGATGACCATGCTGCTTGGCGCCAATATGGCACATTCCGCCGATGAAACCGTGAAGATCGGCTACGCCGTCGCCAAGACAGGACCAAATGCCACCGGCGCCGGCATCACCACGATCCCGAACTACGAATTGTGGGTCAAGGACATCAACGCCGCCGGCGGACTGACCATGCCGGACGGATCGAAGCGGATGATCGAGGTCATCGAGTATGACGACCGGTCGTCGAACGAAGACCTGGTCCGCGCCATCGAACGGCTGGCCACCAAGGACAAGGTCGATCTGATCCTGCCGCCCTGGGGCACCGGCTCGAACCTCGCCATCGCGCCGCTGATGGACCGCTTCGGCTATCCGCAGCTCGGCGTCACCGCGGTGACCGACAAGGCGCCGGAATTCGCCGCCCGCTGGAAGCGCAGCTACTGGATGCTCGGCGGCGGCCATGACTATGCGAACGGGCTTGCAGACGTGTTGAAGGCCGCTGTCGCGGCCGGCACGATCAACAACAAGATCGCCATGGTCTCGGTCGCAGACGGCTTCGGCATCGACCTGGTCAACGGCGCCCGTCCGTCCTTCGAGGAAGCAGGGCTCGAACTGGTCTACGACAAGACCTACCCGCTCGGCACCTCGGACTTCGCTGCGCTGATGGCGGAAGCCCAGGCAAGCGGCGCCGACAGCTTTGTCGCCTTCTCCTATCCGCCCGACAGCTTCGGCATGACCAAGACCGCCCAGTCGATGGGCTACAATCCGAAGGTCTTCTATGTCGGCGTGGGCGGCGCCTTCCCGATCTACGGCAAGATCGCCGACGGAAAACAGGAAGGCGTGATGTCGATCGGCGGCGTCAATGCAGCCTCGCCCGCGATCCAGGACTACTTCGCCCGGCATACCGAAAGCGCCGGCGCACCACCCGACAGCTGGGCTTCCGCCATCACCTACGCCTCGCTCGAAATGCTGGCGCAATCGGTGGAGCGGGTCGGTCTGGACCACGAGAAGCTCGCCCAGGAACTGTCGACCGGCACGTTCAGCACGATCATCGGCGACGTCAAGCTCGAGGACAACCAGCTGCGCGATCTCTGGTGGGTCGGTCAGTGGCAGAACGGCACCTTCGTGGCCGTCAACCCGGCGGACAAGGACGGCGCCGTTGCGCCGGTCGTGCCGAAGCCGAACTGGTAGTTCCGGTCATGCCAAGCAGGGCAGCCGCGAATGGCTGCCCTCCATTGTTCAATTCTGACAGAAGCGGACCACTGCAATGACGACGCTTGTGCTCGGCCTTGTGCTGGGCGGCACTTATGCGCTGCTGGCGCTCGGACTGACGCTGCAATACGGCATCGCCCGGATCATGAACCTCGCCTATGGCGAAGTCACGCTTCTGGCGGCCTTCGGGCTGGTCTTCCTGTTCCAGACCGCAGGCCTGCCGCCGCTGCTGGCGATCATCCTGATCGCGCCGGCCGGATATCTGACCGGATGGCTGCTTTACACGTTGATGATGCGGCCGCTGGTGCAGAGGGCCGGCGGAAAGCCGGGCAAGCTGGAGGTGGATTCCATCCTGGCGACCTTCGGGCTGCTGTTCGTGCTGCAGGGTATCATGCTGGTGCTGTTCGGCGCCAATTTCACCTCCATCTCCTATCTTGACCAGGGCGTGAACGTGCTTGGCGTGTCTGTTGCGCTCAACCGGCTGATCGCCTTTGCGATCTGCCTGGTCGCGGGCCTCGGCCTGATCGTGCTGCTCCACTGGAGCCGCTGGGGGCTGATCCTGCGCGCCGTGGCGCTGACCCCGGGCTCGGCACCGCTGGTCGGCATCGATGTCAATAAGGTCAGCCGTCAGGGTTTTGCGCTCGGCACCGCGCTGGCTTCGGTCGGCGGCGCCAGCATTGCCATGTACCAGACATTTTCGGCCAATGACGGGGTGATCTTCACCATGAAGGCGCTGATCATCGTCATCATGGGCGGCGTCGGAAACGTCGCCGGCGCGCTTGCCGCGGGCTT